>NVRR01000217.1 GCA_002732675.1 Sneathiella sp.
TTCGCGCGCCACTTCCTCGGTAGTTAGTTCAGCGGCGCCTTTCTGGTGCAACAGTTTTATGGCCGCCTCCACCAATTTAGTGCGCGTAGCGGCACGGCGCTCCTGCTGGCGCCGGGGGACAGATTTATTTTGGTCAGCCGTTAATGTCATGGCCATGGATTCCCGCTCTTCTTCTCAAAAACCTCATCACTTTATTCTAGCCATGATAATATGGATTGAAACATTCATTCATGAATGTTAGTGTCTCCAACATAAAAAAACAATCCCATAATACGGATCTGACGCGGATACCGGTCATATATGGGGAATAAGGCGGAACCAGATCATGCAATTCACCCAGGAACATCGGGAACTTTCTGCAAGCCTGAAGAAATTCATTGAAGCCGAGATCAATCCGTATGTGGATGAGTGGGAGGAGGCCGAAATATTTCCCGCCCATGACGTCTTCAAGAAAATGGGCAATATGGGATTTCTTGGCATCAGCAAAAGCCCTAAATTCGGTGGAAGTGGCCTTGACTATTCATATGAGGCCATCGCATCAGAAGCCCTGGGATATATTGCCTGCGGCGGTGTCGCTATGGGAATTGGGGTGCAGACAAATATGGCGACACCCGCCCTCGCGCGAAATGGATCGGACGCGTTGCGCCATGAATTCCTGACTCCTGCTATTCAGGGTGATGTCGTCGGCTGTATAGGAGTCACAGAAGCAGAAGCCGGATCTGATGTGGCCAGCCTGAAAACGACCGCCCGAAAAGTCGGCGATGATTACCTGATCACCGGATCGAAAATGTATATCACCAACGGATTACAGGCCGACTGGATATGCTGCCTGGTCAATACCAGCGACGGCCCGGCCCATAAAAACAAATCCTTGATCATCATTCCAATGGATAGCCCCGGGATTACAAAGCACAAAATTCGGAAAATCGGCATGATGTCATCGGATACAGCGCAGCTTTTCTTTGATGACGTCCGGGTGCCTCAGCGCAATCGCATCGGTGACGAGGGCAAGGGCTTCATCTACCAGATGCAGCAGTTTCAGGAAGAACGTCTGTTTGCAGCTGCCCGCGGACCACGCGTCATGGAAGAGGCCATCAACGAGACCATCGAATATACCCGCCAGCGAAAAGCCTTCGGTAAATCCATCCTCGACAATCAGGTAGTGCATTACCGGCTGGCCGAATTACAGACGGAAGTCGAAGCCCTTCGCGCCCTTACCTTCCATGCGGTCGAAAGATATGTTGCCGGTGAAGATGTCACCAAACTCGCATCAATGGCAAAGCTGAAAGTAGGTCGGTTGCAACGCGAGGTCATGGACAGCTGCCTGCAATATTGGGGCGGACAGGGTTATGTCTGGGAATCATCTATTTCCCGGCGGTTCCGCGATTTTCGACTAACGTCAATTGGCGGCGGCGCTGACGAGGTCATGTTGAAGGTCATCACTAAACTGATGGGCATTTCTCCAAACTGAATGGCAGTCGGGACTATAACAAATGGATTTAAATGATCGCCGCGACCATCTTGCTTTTCGGGAAGAAGTGCAGCGCTTCCTTCGTGATTACAAGGACCAGGCCCCAACGGAATCTGCCCATACCTACCGGCTGCTCCCCAGACCCTATTCGGAAAAAGTAAAGAATTGGCAGCGGTTGTTGGTGGAGCGCGGGTATGCTGCCCGAAATGTACCGAAAGCCTATGGCGGCGTTGGCGCTGAGCCGGATATTCTCAAAAACCGGATCATCGCAGATGAATTCTTTGCCGCTGGTATGCCGCAAGGGCTTTATGGACAAGGCATTTCCATGCTGGTGCCAACATTATTGGAACATGGAACCGAGGATCAAAAGCTGGAATGGATCGGCCCGACCATCCGCGGGGAAATCATGTGGTGTCAGGGTTATTCGGAGCCGAATTCTGGCTCTGACCTCGCCAGCCTGCAAACCAGCGCCGCAGAAGATGGCGACGACTTTATCATCAACGGCTCCAAAATCTGGACATCATCGGCCCATATAGCCCCGATGATTTTTGCCTTGATCCGTACCGAGCCTGATGCCTCGAAATATCAGGGCATCAGCTATATGATTTTTCCCATGGACCTGCCCGGGATTGACGTACGGCCGCTGCAGACCATGACCGGGCATCCGTCCTTTAATGAAGTCTTCTTCACCGATGTCCGAGTCCCAAAAACCCAGGTGGTGGGCGGACGCGGCAATGGCTGGAAAGTCGCCAACAGCACCCTCGCCCATGAGCGGGGGATGCTGTCCAATGCCAACGGTTCACAGGAGCGATTGAACAAAATTCGCGATCTTTTGCAGAAGGAAACGAGGGATGGCCGCCTACTTGCAGAAAATCAGGTTCTGATGGACCGCTATATAGGCCTGCAAGCGCGGGTGCAAAGCATGCGCCTGCATGAAATGCGCTTGCTGACAAATGCCGAAGAGGGAAAACCGCCGGGCCTGCAGGAAATGATCTGCAAACTGGTGGGATGCGAGTTAAACAATCAACTGGATGCCCTCGCGATTGATGCGCTCGGCGAAATCGGCGTACTCTATGACGGGATCCCGTCCGTCGAGGAGGATGGTATCTGGCAACAATGGTATATGTACGACCTTGGCCTGATCATCGGCGGCGGAACCGCGCAAATTCAGAAAAACATCATTGCGGAACGCGGCCTAGGAATGCCGCGCGAACCGCGAGCAGGGAAAGGATAACCCCATGTATTTTGGCTTATCCGAAGAACAACTGATGATACAGGACAGCTTTCGCCGCAGTCTCGAACGTTCCGTAAATTTGGACAGTATCCGCACCGTTTCGGCAACGGAACAATTCATGGACGCGGCACTTTGGCAGGAACTGACGGAACTCGGCATGCCCGCTTTGATGATCAGCGAGAAATATGGCGGAGCAGGGCTCGGCCTTCTTGAAGCCGCTGTGGTTGCCGAAGAAATCGGCCGAAGTGCTGCGCCGGTTCCTTTTATTGGAACCTCCGTCATGGCCCCCCTCGCCCTCGACCTTGCAGGAAGCGAAGACCAAAAAGCGACGTGGCTTCCGAAGCTGGCAAGCGGCAAGACCCGCATCGGCATCGCCTTTGCGGACCGGGCAAGCGGCGTAAGACGCGGGAGCGGTGTCACTGCGGAGGACAGCATCCTCAACGGCAAGACATCCTTTGCACTTGATATGGGAGAGGCGGAAGCCCTGATCGTCGCCGATGCTGAGGGAAACCTTTATCTGGTAGAAAATGCGGCCCGCGGGCTTGCGATCACTTATCTACCAACCATTGATGGCACCCGGACAACGGCGGAAATCACCTTTCACAATGTCGAAGCCGAGAAGCTACCTCAGGGCACACCGGACCTCCTGCATCGGATCGTAAATGCCGGACGTATCGCCATGGCGGCGGAAAGCTATGGCGCCGCCGATGATATGCTGCGTCAGGCCGTTGCCTACGCCATGGACCGCAAACAGTTCGACCGTATCATCGGCTCGTTTCAGGCAGTCAAGCATATGTGCGCGGAAATGGCGGCAGAGCTGCAGCCGTGTCGGGCATTGATCTGGTATGCGGCTTATGCGTTTGATGCAGAGCAAGACGATGTAACCCTGTCGGCCCTATTGGCGAAATCCCATATGGATGACATTGGACAAATGATTGCCCGAACCGCCACGGAAGTTCACGGAGGTATGGGATATACCGACCTGCTGGGATTGCATTTCTGGTTTAAACGTATTGGATTTAATCGCGCGCAACTGGGCGGGCCTGAAAAACTACGGCAAGAAGCCGCACTCCTTCAGGGGTTCGGCTAGTCCTAGATATTTGAAAAAATCTGGCGTTATTGCCGTCGACGCCTTACACTAAAATGAATGCAACCAAGATGGCATACAAGAAAAACAAGAAAAGGAGCCAAGGAAAATGGAAGTAGGAATATTGGCCTATGGTGGGTATATCCCTCAAAGCCGATTGCAACGCAGCGAGATCGCGAAAGCGCATAGCTGGTTTAACCCCGGCCTGAACGGTCTAGCCAAGGGCGAAAGATCCATGGCCAACTGGGATGAAGACAGCATCACCATGGCCGTCGAGGCCGCCCGTGATTGCCTGATCGGGTATGATCGCGATGCTATCTCGGCAGTTTATCTCGCCTCTACCAGTTTTCCATTTGAAGATCGGCAGAATGCCGGCATTGTTGCCGATGCGTTGAGTTTGAAATCAAACCTGCAAACGATGGATTTCTCTTCTTCTCGGCGAGCCGGAAGTGCGGGTTTGTCTCTTGCGCTACAAGTGGCGCAAGGCGGCGGCGATCCGATTCTTTTCACGACAGCGGAAAAACGGGAAACCCGTGCCGCCAGCCCACTTGAGCTCACCTCCGGCGACGGCGCCGCAGCTTTTTTGGTTGGTCAGGGCAAGGTGATTGCGAAACTCGTGGGTAGCCATACGGAATCCGTCGATTTTGTCGATCATTTCCGAGGGCATGGCGTTGATTATGACTATACCTGGGAAGAACGCTGGGTCCGGGATGAAGGCTATTTGAAAATAGTCCCCACCGCCATATCCGCGCTTCTTGAAAAAACCGGAACTGATCCCGCAGCAATCACTACTTTCTGTTTTCCGGTAGCGGCAAAACGTGTTGCCGGCATGATCGCCGCGAAAGTCGGTATTCCGGATGCTTCTGTTGCCGATAACCTGCAGGCCAATTGCGGTGAAACCGGTACTGCACATTCTATGGTGATGCTTGCCCATGCATTGGATGACGCAAAACCCGGCGATAAAATTCTGGTCGCCAGTTTTGGTCAAGGCAGCGATGCGCTGTTGTTTGAAGTGACGGAGGAAATCAATAACCTGCCTCCCCGTATGGGAATCTCTGGCTCCTTGAAGCGGCGTCATGCGGAAACCAACTATAATAAATTCCTGGCGTTTCATAATCTCGTCAATCTGGAGCGGGGCATCCGCGCCGAAACCGACAAGAAAACCGGCCTAACAACCCTCTACCGTAATAAGAATATGGTACAGCGGATGATCGGCGGGGAATGCTCCCAATGCGGAACGGCTCAGTTCCCGAAAAGCAATATGTGCGTCAATGAAAATTGCGGCGCTGTCGGCACGCAAGAGGATTACCCCTTCGCGGATCGCATTGCGCGGGTTAATTCCTTTACGGCGGACCGGTTGACCTATTCACCTGATCCGCCAGCCTATTACGGCATGATCCAGTTTGAAGAAGGGGGCCGTCTGATGAGTGATTTTACGGATATCGCTCCAGACGCTGAAATCGAAGTGGGCATGTCCATGCGGATGATGTTCCGGGTGAAGGATTATGATGATAAGCGCGGTTTCAGGCGCTATTTCTGGAAAGCAACCCCTGTCGATGCGCCGAAAAGCGCGTCCAATAAAGGAGAATAACAATGGCATCGGGTATCAAGGATAAAGTTGCAATTTTGGGTATGGGATGTTCGCATTTTGGTGAACGTTGGAATGACAATGCCGAAGATCTGATGATCGAAGCCTTTATTGAGGCGCTGGAAGATGCGGGCATCGAGAAAAGCCAGATCGCGATGTGACGTCGCTGGACATGATGTTGGGGGCGCTGAACTGTCCCTTTGGCACCGGTCACATGGG
>NVRR01000218.1 GCA_002732675.1 Sneathiella sp.
CGATATTTCCGAACCGTCAGCCAGAATAACGCCGCCGACAACGCCGCTCTCGACCATCAGGTCCTCTACGGCCCCAGCGCAAATATCAAGATTTGGCTGATTGGCAAGAATTGCCTGCATGGTCTCGCGGTATATTTTCCGATCCGACTGCGCCCGGGGGCCACGAACCGCAGGGCCCTTACGACGATTGAGAAGCCGGAACTGGATACCAGCGGCATCAGTCACCCGGCCCATCACACCATCCAGCGCGTCAATCTCCCGGACCAGATGTCCCTTCCCCAGCCCGCCAATAGCCGGATTGCAGGACATTTCGCCGATTGTTTCGAGCTTATGTGTGATCAAAAGGGTCGCCGCACCCAGACGCGCCGCCGCCGCCGCCGCCTCACAGCCCGCATGTCCCCCGCCAATTACGATCACATCATATTTCAACATCGCGCGAACATATAACCCTGCCCTCAAAAGTCAACTGCCGCGGACGGGTTTGTTGGGTTCGGGCACATATATATGACGGGAAAGCGATATCCGGCGTCCAAATTGTTTCACGTGAAACATTTGATCCGATTTAAGCCGGAACAAGCAGGCCGGTGGCCGCTATTTACCGATGCAGAAGTCCCCAAAGATGACATCGAGGATATCTTCAACATCGATGCGGCCGGTGATACGGGCCAAGGAGCGCGCTGCGAGGCGGATATCTTCTGCGGCCAACTCCGGATCTGGAGCTGCGTCAAATCGCGTCAGGCAGGCGACACATTCCTCGAGTGCGCGGCGATGTCGAACCTGGGTAAGGGCGGGCGCGCCGGAGACATCAAGCCGGGCAATCACGTCTTCTTCAAGGTTTTTCAAAAAACCCTCCAACCCCTCCCCCGTCTTCACCGATACCCATTGAGCATCTTTAAAAGTGGCCCTAGCTGACCCCGCGTCATAGGCATCCGTCTTGTTGATCAAGTGAAAGTCGCCGGATTGCGCCAGACCAACAAATTCCGGTGGGGCTTCAGGGGCATCTGCAGCGGTCATCAAGATACGGATATCGGCCATTTCCGCCCTTTCCCGGGCCCGGCGAACGCCCTCGCGCTCTATGGCATCGGTGGAATCGCGCAAACCCGCCGTATCGGCAATAGTGACGGGGTAACCCGCAAGGTCCATGTGAACCTCGACAATATCGCGGGTAGTCCCAGCGAGATCGGAGACAATGGCCGCCTCCCGCCCGGCAAGCCAATTGAGCAAGCTCGATTTTCCAACATTAGGAGCACCAAGGATCACGACATCTAGCCCGTCACGGATTTTCTCGCCGCGATGGCCATCAGCGAGGTGATTTTCCATGGCCTGTCGCAGTTTGGCAATTTTAGGAGCCATGGCTGCGGCCACGCCGCACGGCAGATCTTCATCGGGGAAATCGATATCGGCTTCGAGATGGGCAAGCGACGAGATCAGTTCTGACCGCCAGCCTTCATAAATCTCGCCAAGCTCTCCCCGCATCTGCCGAAGGGCCTGCTGCGCCTGAGCCGCGGTCTCTGCATTGACCAAATCACCGAGCCCCTCGGCTTCCGTAAGGTCAAGCTTGCCATGCTCGAAGGCACGACGGGTAAACTCCCCGGGCTCGGCAATGCGCAGACCGTCGCGGCTCGAAAGCTCCTCGAATAACGCGGCGAGAATGGCCGGGCCGCCATGCAGGTGGAGTTCGACGACATCCTCACCTGTAAAACTGTTCGGGCTCTCGAAAATCAGCACAAGTGATTGATCTATAAGTATTTTTTTGTTATCTATATGAAGATTTCTGAGTGCTGCCTGCCGCGGCTTTGGCAGCGGCTGGTTGGTTAAAGCTTTAAGGGACGCCATGGCGCCAGGGCCCGAGAGACGGACAACCGCCACCCCAGCTCGGCCACGGCCACTGGCCAGTGCAAAGATGGTTTCTGTGCTCATTCTGAGGTCCGCTGGTTCGCCCTATTTTTTATCCTTGTCGCCACCAGCGAGCTGCTGGAAGAACATCTTCTGCATCTGCTCCATCCCCTGCATCCCGGCGGGCAGCCATGTTTTCATCATGTTTTCAGGATCGAGACCGTTGACATTCTCCAGCATTTTAGACTGTAGTTCCTTCATCACGGCTTCCTGCATCGGCTGTACATCAGGCAGGCCAAAAAATGTTCTTGCTTCTTGCGGCGTGCAATCAATATCTACATTTATCTTCATGACAAGTGGACTCCTCATTGATCCGGTTACCTTTGCTGGGGTACAACAGACGGCATAAAGTCTTTTATAGCGGAACAGGCGCCGAAGAACAGGGTTTTCACCATGGAAAATTTACTGGGCAAGGAAACAAGCCCCTATCTGTTGCAGCATCAGGATAATCCGGTGCATTGGCAACCGTGGAATGCCGAGACATTGGCCATGGCGAAACGCGAGGGCAAGCCAATCCTCTTAAGTGTCGGCTATGCGGCCTGTCACTGGTGTCATGTGATGGCACACGAAAGTTTCGAGGATGAGGCGACCGCCGCGGTGATGAATGATCTCTTTATCAGTATCAAGGTCGACCGCGAAGAACGCCCCGATATTGACCAGATTTACCAAAGCGCCCTCTCCCTCCTCGGCGAACAGGGCGGCTGGCCGCTGACCATGTTTCTGAACTCCAATGGCGAACCCTTCTGGGGCGGGACGTACTTTCCAAAGCAGAATTCCTATGGCCGTCCCGGCTTTACCAATGTGCTGGCAACAGTTTCCGAAATTTTCAAGAACGAGCCCGAAAAAGTCACCAAGAACCGCGACGCGCTGAAGGCGGCCTTGAAGCAACATAATAGTGGCGTCGATGGCGATCGGCCGCAAATTACCCTGGAAGTACTGGACCGTATAGCCGAGCGCTATGCCCAGGAGGCTGATCCGGTATATGGCGGGATTGGCTCAGCGCCGAAATTCCCGCAGGTTTATGTACTCGAAAACCTCTGGCGGAGTTATCTGCGTACTGGCAATGCGACATTATCGGAAGTGGTTATCAAGGCCCTTGGCGCCATGGCGCAAGGCGGTATTTATGATCATCTCCGGGGTGGTTTTTCGCGCTATTCCACCGATGCACTATGGCTCGCACCGCATTTCGAGAAGATGCTGTATGACAATGCGCAAATTCTTGATTTAATGCTGCAGGTCCATCACGAGACGAAGTCGGAGCTGTTCGAAGCCCGGATATATGAAACCGTCGGCTGGCTTTTGAGTGAAATGTTGACTGCGGAGGGAGCCTTCGCCGCGACCATCGATGCCGACAGCGAAGGGGTCGAGGGCAAGTTCTATACCTGGTCCAAAACCGAGATTGACGAGATCCTAGGTGAGCATGCGCCACATTTCTGCGAGATACACGGCGTGACAGAGACCGGAAACTGGGAAGAAACCAACATTCTCAGCCGAATTCCCTATCCGGAAATGCAGGATCAGGAAACGGAAACTCTGCTGGCGTCAGGGCGCCAGAAGCTGTTTGAGGCCCGAAAAACCCGCATACATCCAGGGCTCGATGACAAGGTATTGACCGACTGGAATGGCCTGATGATCACCACTCTCGCCAAAGCCGGACAGTATTTTGATGAAGCCAACTGGGTCGCGGCGGCCGAAACCGCCTTTGTTGCCATCACTACTCATTCCATGGACGAAGATGGGCGGCTTTTTCATAGCTTTCGTCTGGGCCGGGCGAAAGTCTCAGGGCTTCTCGATGATTACGCCAATATGGCGCGGGCGGCGATCGCGCTTTTTGAAGTAACCGGAAAGGCCTTCTTCCTGGAACGGGCCGAAGGCTGGGTTGATATTCTGAATGCACATTTCTGGGATGACCGCAGCGGCGGCTATTTCTATACCGCCGATGACGCAGAGGCCTTGATCGTGCGCACCAAAAATGCTCATGACAATGCGGTGCCGTCAGGTAATGGGGTTGCTCTGGAAGTTCTGGCGAGGCTGCATTTGCTGACCGGCGCACGGGAGCCGTTTGAAAAAGCCACTGATACGGTCCGACATTTTTCCGCAGGGCTTGGCCATAATTTCTTCCCGCTGGCCACTTTTCTGAATAGTTTTGAGACGCTGATTAATGCGCCGCAAATCGTTATTGTCGGTGATCGCAGCGACCCGGAAGTCGTTGATTTAATGTTAGTTTTAAAGGACTTCAGCCTGCCGTCCAAAATCATTAATATTCTGCAAGACACTGAAAACCTGCCTTTTGATCACCCGGCCAAAGGCAAAGCCCGCAAAGATGACGCCGCCACCGCCTATCTCTGTACCGGTCCGACCTGCTCACTACCGGCGAATTCACCGGCGGCGTTCCGCAAGCTACTGGAGAAAAAGTCCCATGCCCCAGCTTAGCCTGCATAGCCCCGTCGGCGACTTAACGGTGACCGAGGAAAACGCTGTGATAATATCACTGGATTGGGGATGGGTGCCGACGGAATGGCAGGCGACAACGCCACTCCTTGAAAAGGCGGCGGAACAGCTTAATCAGTATTTTGATGGCGACATTGGTGATTTTGATCTCCCCCTCGACCCGCCCGGCACAGCATTTCAGAAAAAAGTCTGGGAACAGATGCTGAAAATACCCGCCGGACAGACGAAAACCTATGGGGATATTGCCAAGGCCCTTAACTCGGCGGCGCAGCCTGTCGGCACGGCCTGCGGCGCCAACCCTATCCCGATCATCATTCCCTGCCATCGGGTATTGGCAGCGGGCGGTAAGATGGGGGGCTATTCGGGTTTGGGCGGGCTGGAGACAAAATCGGCATTGTTGAGACTGGAGAAAGCCCTCCCTGCCCAACAACAAACCCTTGATTTATAACAATTATTAGCGGGCGCGCTTATATATAATAGAGGATAAGAAAAATGGTAAAAGCAATACGAATTCATGAGACCGGCGGCCCCGAAGTGATGAAATGGGAAGAAGTTGAGCTTGGTTCCCCCGGTTCTGGTGAGGCCAGGGTGCGGCACACCGCCGTCGGGCTTAATTATATTGATGTGTATTTCCGCACCGGGCTCTATCCGGCCCCCCTCCCCACTGGTCTCGGCATGGAAGGCGCTGGTGTTATCGAAGAGCTCGGCCCGGACACAGACGGATTTAAGGTCGGCGAGCGGGTTGCCTATGCCGGGCGCCCCACTGGTGCCTACGCCGAAGAACGGATTATGCCGGTCGAAGGACTGATTATCCTGCCAGACAGTATTGATGATCAGACCGCCGCCGCAATGATGTTGCAGGGAATGACCACGGAATATCTGCTGCAACGGACTTATCAGGTCAAAAAGGGCGATACCATCCTCTTTCACGCCGCAGCGGGCGGTGTTGGCCTGTTTGCCTGCCAATGGGCAAAGCATATCGGTGCGACCATGATCGGTACCGTCGGCACGGACGAGAAAGGCGAACTCGCCAAAGCCCATGGCTGCACCCATGTCATCAATTACCGCAAAGAGGACTTTCAGAAACGGGTGATGGAAATTACCGACGGCAAAGGCGTACTGGTCGTCTATGACGCCATCGGCAAGGACACCATTATGGGCTCCCTCGATAGCCTGTCTCCCCGCGGCCTTATGGTTTCGTTCGGCAACGCCTCCGGTCCCGTCACCAACTTTGACCTTGGGGTTTTAAG
>NVRR01000219.1 GCA_002732675.1 Sneathiella sp.
CCGCATTTTCTTTAGGCGCAATGACCCAGTATTTACGCCGATGTGGTTTGAGAATGTTTTTTTTAAACCCGGCCAATTGTTGACCGTTTCCCGCGGGAAGGCGACAACCAGACCGGCAACCCAGCCAACGGCCCCGACACAAAGCGCTTCATAGCCGAGGTTATCCACACCGGTCAGGACATTATAGCGATCGCCGACAGCATTGAAAATTTCTGTCGTCCGACGGATATCATCGGAACTTTCCTTGATCGCCACAAAATGCGGATCATCAGCAAGCTCGATCATCATATCTGGCGTCACATCGACGCGATATCCGACACGGTTGGAATAGATCATTACCGGCAAGTCACCCGCGGCGGCAACGGCCTTCAATGTAGCAATGGTTTCATCGCGATCCGTATGATAGATCGGCGACGGCACAATCATCAGGCCATCAGCGCCTGCGCCTTTTGCCCGGCGCGCAAGTTCGATGGCTTCTCTCTCCCCGGCTTCAGAGATTGTCAGGAGCGCGGGCTTATCGCCCGTCGCCTGCTTGCAAAGTTTAAGAACCTCGAGCCGTTCGTCATGCGACAGCATATTGCCTTCTCCCAGGGTGCCGCAGGCTATTAGGCCATGACAGCCCGCATCCATCTGGTAATTGAAACACCGCTCCATTTCAGCATGGTCGAGACTGAAGTCCTCTTTAAATTTCGTCGTAACCGCCGGAATGACACCTGTCCACATGAGTTTGGCTCCTTTGCCGCATGAGTTTTAAAATAGCCGAATCTGCCTTGAGTATAGGATTAATTATATTGGATCCAATTTGCAATATAAAAAAATGCCTGTATGATGAATTGCAACAGATTACGTTGATTGTGGCGGGCCACAATAAGTGCCGAGTACAGACAGATAAGGAAAATTCGTTGAAACTGAAAGTGGTCAATATCGCCAAAATGGCCTCAGCGTCGGATATCGTCTTCGACGCCCTACGGCAAGCAATCATAAAAGGCGAACTCGCCGATGGCGAACCGCTGCGGCAGGATGAAATCGCCAGCCTTTTCAACACAAGCCGTATCCCAGTTCGCGAAGCGCTCTCCCGCCTTGAACAACAGGGGTTGGTGAGGACGGAACGCTATAAAGGTGCCTTCGTTGCCGGCATCTCAACGGATGAGGTCGCAGAAATATTTAACTTCCGAAGTCTGGTGGAGAGCACGGTTATCGCCGCCGCAGTGATGAAGATAAAGCCAGGCACGCTTGCAGAAGCGCGCGACTATTACGAAATTTTCTCTAAGACTCAGGATCCCATGGAATGGGGAGAACTCAATCGCAAGTTCCATTACACGCTCTACAAAGATAGCGAGCTCCCCTTTCATCTTTCCATTATCAATAACACGCTTGACCGCGTTGATCGCTACCTGCGGGCGCAACTGACAATGACCGACGGCGTCCCCAAGGCCAACAAAGAACATCTTGGCATTCTGCAGGCCTGCGAAGATGGGAGCGCAGAACGAGCGGCAGATCTGACGCAGGAGCATATTCTCGGCGCTAAAGATGTTCTGATCGAATTTCTCGAAAAACACAGGCGACCGGCATAGATAAAGACGAACGTTTTTTTTACGTTCGGATTGGATTTTCCGGAAAGGCCAGTTCATGGCGTGCCCGCCATTCATCTGTGACGTAATTGATGATGAGGCCCTTGCGAATACCATTTATCCGGCGTTTTTCGAAGCCATGCAAGGTGTTTAACGACGGCACAAAAATGATTGCCCGATTACTTTTGTATGGCGCGTTTTCGTAAAGAGTATCCTTATCACCGTAGATGGACGTGCCCCATGTATGAGCCTCCTCGTCCTTCGACAGGCCCAGAAGCATGGTGAATTTTTTCACGCCAAGATCCGTATGCGGCTCAAGCCAAAAGCCGTCACTGTCTTGTGAAAATTCAATACGCAGATAAGTACCTGCAAGGTCTATGTCGAACTTATGCTCAAGTGCAGCAATGATTTCGCGGTCCTGAAACAGCTCAGAAACTGCATTGCAAACGGGTACATTCTCCCGCCGTTCCACGTCAAAATACCCGCGCTTATCGTTATTTTCTTCTCGGCGGCCCAGAGTGTATTCCATTTGCGTCAGCTGCGTCTTCAAATCAAGCAACTCGTCCACAACCTCCGGCAGCAGCACATTATCGATCTGCCAGAGTGAATACGGATCTTCGGTTTTTGTACTGTTGCCAAGGCTTGTCGTAAATACCGACTTAAAATCCACAACGGAATACATCACAGCTTCCAATCCACATATCAGGACGACAAAAGAAGTCGTTTCATTGCATCACTATGTAACAGAACCACCACGGACAGGCAACAGAGGGCAACATGGTTTTACCCTAGCGGGACAAAACTTCCTTGACCTTGCCCGCGATTTCTTTCAGGGAAAATGGCTTCGGCAGGAAATCAATTTTGCTGACGTCGAAATCTAGGTCTTTACGAAAGGCATCTTCGGCATAACCGGAAATGAAAATCACTTTCATGTCAGGCGTTTCGGCGAAGATATTCTTGACCAAGGTCGGCCCATCCATGACCGGCATCACCACATCCGTGATGACAAGATCAATAATGCCCTCATGGGCGGCAACAACTTCCAAAGCGGTCTCCCCGCAATTGGCCTGAAGAACCGTGTAGCCCTTGTTTTGCAAGGCGCGAGATGCAAATAAACGCACCGGATCTTCATCCTCCACCAACAGGATCGTCCCTTTACCTGTCAAGTCACGATGCACCGGTGCGGATAAGGCCTCACTCCTGTCGCTGGCCACAACTACATCGGCATATCGTGGCAGGAAGATATTGAAAGTCGTCCCGGCCCCTTCATTATTTTCTGTAAAAATAAATCCGCCCGTCTGCTTGATAATCCCGTAAACCGTACTGAGACCAAGTCCGGTCCCCTCACCCACTTTTTTAGTCGTAAAGAACGGATCAAAAATCTTGGCAACCACCTCGTCAGGGATACCTGTTCCGGTATCCGAGACTTTCACAAGAATATAGTCTCCCGCCGGGATAAGCTCGTGATATTCGTGGCCGCGCCTGGTGATGGTCAAATTCTCGGTTTCGAAGGTCAGGATGCCATCGCCGGACATGGCGTCGCGGGCATTGACGGCGAGATTGATGATCACCTGCTCGAACTGGCCGCGGTCTACTTTAACCAGCCATAAATCCCGCGCATGAGTAATTTTCAGCTGAATGGCCTCGCCAATGAGACGACGCAGCAAATTTGATAGTTCCGCCAGCACATCCGTCAAATCTGTCACTTCCGGCCGCAATGTCTGTTGCCGTGAAAATGCCAGCAATTGCCGCACCAGCCCCGCTGCCCGATTGGAGTTTTGCTTGATTTGGGTAATATCAGAATAGGATGGATCGCCGACCTGATGACGAAGCAGTAACAGATCGCAAAATCCGATCATGGCGGTCAGCAGATTGTTAAAGTCATGGGCAATCCCGCCCGCCAGCTGTCCGACCGCCTGCATTTTCTGGCTTTGCGCGAATTGGACCTCAAGGTTTCTCTGGATGGACGTATCGACCACATGTACCAATATCCGGCTCGAGCTCTCACCCGTTCCGGCGATGGCACTAATATAGAAATTAGCGGCCCGCTCCGTATCGCCCTTCAGTTTGACTTCCAGCGGCGTTGACGTCAGGTCGCTAACCAACGCCTCTGCAAGTTTAGAGTTGAGCATATCTCGCTCTACCGGTTGGACCAATTCCGTTACATGGGCCCCAACGGCGCTATTGATGACAGTTTCAGTCATGGCGCGAAAGGCCGGATTTCCTTCCATCACGATGCCCTCGGCGTTCAAGATCACAATGCCAATGGGGGCCGCTTCAAAAAAGCGCCTGAAATGCAGCTCGGCGCTGGCAACCCGCTCACGCCATTCCTGTTCTTGTAGCAACTCCCGGACCACAGAGCGGGACCCCACGGCATTTCCGGCATCGTCGCGGACAATGGTTTGCGTGATATGAACCGGGAGCACTGTGCCGTCGCGGCGCCGTAAATCGAGCTCGCCTTCGAACAAATGCCCGACTTCCGAAAGATCCTCGATAAAGTCGAGCTGGCCGTCATTAGGTTTAATGATAAACTCGGAAAAGGGCCGATTACCTTTTGATAGTTCGTCCTGATGATAGCCCAGCCAATCCGCAAAAATACGATTAGCAAACTGAATTTTCCCGGTCCCGTCGAGAGAGTAAAAGCCAACGGGTGCATTGTTAAAATACTCAGAAAGTTTCTCCCGCTCGATCCGGCCGTCTTCTTCGAGGGCATGCTGCCGCGTGGTCTCCGTCACATACCAAATGATACTATCAGGCAGCGCCTCAACCGAATGGGCCAAAATGGACAGCCACTGACCGTTTGTTGTTTGCAGGTCAATGCGCGATCCAGACGCCCCTTCATAAACAGCCGTTTTAAATAGAGATGAGAGACGACGAGCGGCGTCCGGGTCTTCGGACAACAGCTCCTCAAGGGTCTTATGGGGTCCGCGGAGCGACAACCCGAGCAGTTTCCGATATGCCGCATTGGACGAGACATAAGTCCCGTCTTTTGTGGTAATCAACCTCCCTTCCGGGCTGTTTGAAATGACTTCCGACAGAAGGTCAAGGTTGCCCCTAGCCGCACGGCGGAGACCGTGAAAAATCAGATACCAAAGCCCCAAACCCATAGCCGCAACCACCATCACACTCAGAATGACGATGTTGAAAGGCCCCAATTCCCGACCGAGAAGAGCGGAAATAACGATAAGAACGGCGACCAGAAAAAAGGCGGCCGCTAACTGCCGGGCATCAACGCCCATGAAAAATTTCCGGTTATGAGGTCTTTTTGGCGATTTCTGCACGTGTTCTTCCGTCTAGTTCTTTAATTTCTTTTTGTTGAGTCGCAGCACAAAGCCAATAATCTCGGCAACGGCTTTAAAATGCTCGTAGGGTATTTCCTCATTCAGATCGCAGGCTTTGTGTAACGCCCTGGCGAGGGGGGGATTCTCGACAATCGGAATGTTGCTTTCTTCGGCAATTTCACGGATCTTGAAGGCAATATTATCAAGGCCTTTGGCAACAACAACCGGCGCCCGCTCGTCATCAGGACTGTATTTGAGCGCGACCGCAAAATGGGTCGGGTTGGTGATGACGACATCGGCTGTCGGCACAGACTGCATCATCCGCTGACGGGACCGCTCCATCCGAATAGCCCGGAGGCGGGATTTGATCATCGGATCGCCCTCCGTCTGCTTGTTCTCGTCCTTAATCTCCTGCTTGGTCATCCGGAGTTCTTTATAATGGTTATAGCGCTGATACATGAAATCAAGGCCCGCCACCACGCTCATAACCGCCACGACACCGGCGAGCAGCAACAGGGCCTGATCCTGCATAAGTTCAAGAACCTGCGGCACACTGAAAGAGACGATGATCGGCAGCTGCTGCATCGTTGGCAGCACGAATAAAGCAGCGACGCTTCCGACCAGAGATATTTTAAGAATTCCTTTGAGAAATTCCACAAAGGATTTAAGCGAAAAAAGCCTCTTAACGCCCTTTAATAAAGAGATTTTCTCCAGCTTCGGCTTTATCCTCTCTG
>NVRR01000220.1 GCA_002732675.1 Sneathiella sp.
TACCAATACGTCATGCACCAGTTCATCAGTGCCATGCCCTCCTTTAATCAATACCGCGCCACAACCAAGCGCTAATAACGCTTCACCCCCAGGTAAATATCTTGCGGCCTGGAAATTCACACATAGTCACCAGCCAGGCACTTCCGACCCCGATGGCCAGAACCAGCAGGCCGACGCCAAATGCCAGAACAAGGGTGTTCAGAAGATAAACCGGCAACACCGTACTCATAAGATGCGACCAGATATCCCCTGTCGGTACGAAGATAAATCCGAATACCACTAGAATAGGAATGGCGAGAATAATGGCTGCCGTGAGGGTCAGAAAGGTCGATAAATTTACGCCTCTTGATCCGCCAAAGCGCTCTTTTCGTTCCTCGTTCCGACTAAATCCAGCTAATGCCAACAGAGATACCTTTTCACATTTGTCGCCACCCGTTGATCGCCATCAATAAGGCGCTTGCACACGGCTGTAAATAATAATCATTCTCAAAGACAGCGGAATGAGACATTCTGTCGCGCTGCAACGGGGCACGAAAAACGGAGGGCCAGGGCCCTAACCGTAGAGCATTTGTTAATACATTTGACCTAAATAGAAGTTATAATTAGTAAAAGTAGAGGCCTGTTATATTGCCCAGAAGTCTGACCACAACAATCCGCACCTTTCTTAGCCTTTTTCTATGGAGCCTGACTGTTTCTGTTGTGGGTGGATCATCGGCCGCCGTGGCGAAAAGCGATGCGCTGCTAACGGATGAACAAAACGCCTGGATTGCCGAGCATCCGGCTATTCGTATTGGCCCCGACCCCAGCTTTTCCCCTATCGAATATTTTGATGAGAACGGCAATTTTAAGGGAGTTGCCGCGGATTACCTTGCGTTGCTTGAAGACAAACTGGGGATAGAGTTTCAGGTCGAAAAACTTGAAAACTGGAATGCCTCAGTTGCGAAAGCGAAAAAGCAAGAAATAGACGTCTGGACAGCGGCGGTCAAAACACCCCAAAGATCTGAGTACATGCTTTTTACAAAGCCATATCTGAATGTCCCGGCTGTCATTATGGTTCGCGAAGACAGCGGTCTTGAAAATCTCCATCTACGCGATCTGGCGGACTTGCGCGTTGCTGTTGTCGGCGGGTATGCAGCCCATGACTTTATTGTCGATACAAATCCGGAAATATCAGTCACCCTTGTCAAGGATGTTAAAACCGGACTGCAAAAGCTTTCTTTTGGTGAAATTGACGTCTTTATCGGAAATATCGCCACTGCAGCGCGTTACGCCGAGACTGCCGGCATCGGCAATATTCGCGTTGCTGGTGAATCGGGCTTTGAATATAGATGGTCCTTAGCCGTTCGCAAAGACTGGCCGATACTGATCGACATCCTTCAGCGGGGACTAGGCGCCATCACCGAAACGGAAATCCAGGGTATCCAGAAACGCTGGATTAGCCTCGGAGAGCGAAATACCACCTGGACGACAGAATTCATTCTCGGGCTGCTCAGCGTTGTATTTCTGATCATCGTCGTGGCCATGTTCTTCTGGACGCGGTCGCTGCAAAATCTGGTGAGTGTCAGGACCGAAAAGCTGGAGCAGGAATTAACAGCCCGCCGGAAAATCGAACATGAACTTCAGCAACAGAAAAATCTGCTGGATGACGTCGGATCCCTGGAAACCATCGGCGGCTGGGAACTTGATGTTATCAATAAGAAGCTGAGATGGAGCACAACGATGCACCATATTCATGAGGTCCCTGAGGGATATGTCCCGAGCCGGGAGGGAAGCACAAAATTCTATTCTGGCAAAGCGCGCCAGACGCTTCATCAGGCCGTCAACGACGCCATCGAAACCGGGGAAGGCTGGGATCTTGAACTCCCGATGATTACGGCCAAGGGCCGGCATAAATGGGTCCGGCTGCGTGGCCAATCTATACTGAAAGATGGCAAGGCTGTTCGCCTTTTTGGCGCTTATCAGGATATTACCCATCGCCGGGAAGTTCAGCAAGACCTGCAGCGCAGCAAGGAAGAGTTGGCGACCCAGCTTCAAGAAACTGAGTACTCACGCCGGCAGATGGAAGTACAGGCACAAGAGCTGGTCGCCTTGGCAGATGGGCAAAAGCTGCTGACCGACAAGGCAGAATTGGGGGAGAAAAGTAAAGCAGATTTCCTCGCAACCATGAGCCACGAAATCAGAACCCCCATGACGGGCATTCTTGGGATGGCCGATTTGCTGCTTATGGGGGACCTCAGCGCCGAGCAACGCAAGCGGGCTCAGACGATCAAAAATTCCGGTGAGATGCTCCTGACAATACTGAATGACATTCTCGATCAATCGAAGCTCGACGCTGGCAAATTCGTGCTCGATAATGTGGATGTATTCTTACCTGACTTGATACAGGGAACGCTTGATTTATTAGCGGGGAATGCGGCAGAAAAGAACCTTTTGCTGTCATATTTTCCGATAGAGGACCTGCCCCGCGGCATTAACGTTGACCCGGTTCGCCTCCAGCAGATTTTGACCAACCTAATTTCCAACTCTATCAAATTTACCGACAGTGGCACCGTCTCCCTCCATATTGGTCGACAAATGGACGACCATGGTTCAGAAATGCTCCGGTTCACCATCAAAGATACGGGGATCGGTATTTCATCTGAGCATCAGAGCCGACTATTTCAAAGATTTGAGCAGGCAGACGCCGCGACGGGTCGCCAATACGGTGGATCAGGTCTTGGTCTGTCTATCTGCAAGCAGCTCGTCGAGCTGATGGAAGGGGAGATTGGTGTCGGGAGCGAGGAAGGCGCAGGGAGTGAGTTCTGGTTTACGATACCGCTGCGAAGCTCCGCGTCAGAGATGTCACCCGGCTATGAAACAGCGACAATCGATCTTTCCGGGGGAAACCGCAGTCTCCATATTTTGCTGGCAGAAGATAATCAAGTTAACCAGACGCTTATCAAAACACTTATGGAAAAAGTCGGACATCGCGTCCAGATTGTCGATAACGGCCAGAAAGCTGTCAATGCGGTCGCGGAAGGTGATTTTGACCTCGTCCTGATGGATGTTAGGATGCCCGTCATTGAAGGGCCGGAAGCGACTGCCATTATCCGCGCAAGCGGCGGGCCAAACGCCGATATTCCCATTATCGCAATTTCCGCTGATGCCATGAAAGAGCATCTTGCGCGGTATTTTGACGCCGGTATGAATGCCGTCGAAACAAAACCCATTCAATTTCCGAAATTGCTCAAAACCATAGATCAGGTGATGAACGCGGCATCGGCAGCAGCGAACCCGACGGCAGCACCCGCGATCCCCGAAATCTCCCTCAAAAGTGACATTGGGGATGAGGAAAAAATTACGGACCTGCGTAAACTGCTTGGTGAGGAAACACTTTCTGAGCTGCTGACACAAGCCCCGGCATCTCTGATAGAAAATTTCACAGCCCTTAAGCTGGCCGCCACATCAGGGGATGCCAAAGGGATACTGAATGCGGCTCATGCTATTAAAGGGATGAGTGCCTCTCTTTGCGCTGTCCGCCTTCCCGAGGCCGCGGCAGCCATAGAAGACCGGGCCAGAACATCGGAGGATATCAGTGCCGCCCTTTCCGGTTTTGAACAGACAATAGATGAAACGCTGGACTGGTGGCAGAGCATCGTGCAGATCAAGTATCGCAATACGGCATAAACAAAAAACAATCGAGTAGCTCCGTTAAAGCTCCTCTTCCTCGGGATCAATCTCCTTATCCTCGGTATCCGCACCGGCAAGATCCCGAAAAAGTCCACTCGGTTCCGTTTCCAGAAGGCCTGCGGCTTTAAGCTCATCAAATCCTGGTAGGTCCTTGATATCATCCAGTCCGAAATGGATCAGAAATTCCTCTGTGATGCCATAGGTCACCGGTCGTCCCGGTGTACGGCGGCGACCGCGCGGCCGGATCCATCCCGCATCGAACAATACATCCATTGTCCCCCGGCTCAGGCCGACACCGCGAATTTCTTCAACTTCTGTCCGGGTGACAGGCTGGTGATAGGCAATGATCGCCAGGGTTTCGAGAGCAGCCCGGCTCATCCGCCGTGTCGTCTCGCGTTCCTCCTCCAGCATCCAGGATAAATCCGGTGCTGTCAGAAATGTCCATTTTCCGGCAAGCCGCGTGAGATTAACACCTCTATGCTTATATTGTTCCTGCAAGGTGCCCAGGACCGCGTCAATATCCGCTCCGTCAGGCAGACGTGCTGCCAAGGTTGCCTCATCAAGTGGTTCCGTTGCCGCAAAAAGCAGCGCTTCCGCCATTCTGACATGTTCCGGCTCAACGGTCATTTACCGCTTTTCCTCTTCTTCACTTCAATGGGACCGAATGCATTTGATTGCCGGAGCTCCAACTGCCCTTCCTTGGCCATCTGCAGGCCTGCCAGCAAAGTCGAGGCTTGCGCCGAGCGATGCCGGAAAGGGTCCGTCAGGTTTTCCGGTAAAAACGACATCAGGTCCGTCCATTCCGGAAGTTTACCCAACATTTTCTCCAGTCGTTCCAATGCGGCTTCGACCGAAAATATCGCATCCCGCATCAGCCGGAGCGGATTGGTGATGCCTTTTCGGGTTTTCTGATCGGCATATGCCTGCAATAAATCCCGAAGGCTGCATTCATATTTTGAATGGCGAATGATACGTACACCTTCCGGCTGGCCCCGGCGAAGCTGATCACGGCCAACGATGGTTCCGTTCATCATTTTCTCAACGGCACCGCGCATGGCTTCCAGTTTGCGAAGCTGAAACGCAAGACGATCCGCAAGTTCTTCGCCGGTTGGCCCCTCGTCCTCCTGCGCCGGCAATAACAGCCGGGATTTCAAATAGGCTAGCCAGGCCGCCATCACCAGATAATCCGCTGCGACTTCCAACTTCAGCTTTTGCACCTGCTCAACGAACTGCATAAATTGTTCGGCAAGCTCCAGGATGGAAATTTTGAGAAGGTCAACCTTTTGATCCCGCGCCAGAACCAGCAATACATCCAGCGGTCCCTCATAGCCATCAAGATCGACCACGAGAGAATTTGTCGGCAAGGGGATAACGTCAGGATTTACCTGCGCCGCATTATCAAATGACCCCTTATCTACCATATCCCACTCGAGAAGAAATTACGCTTGGTTGCCGGAAAAACTTAACCCAGCCCCGCCATATTGGCAATGAGATTGACCACGAAAGATATGGGCCCGGTAAGCAACCAGCTAATCGGGTCGATTTCAGAACCCAGTTGACGGCTGATCATCGGCACCAGAAAAATCACACCGATCAAAATGAAGAACCCGTAGCGTTCCAATCTGGCAAGAGGAATAGCCAGGGAATCGGGCAAAATACCAACCGCAACCCGTCCGCCATCAAGGGGCGGCAGCGGCAACAGGTTAAAAACAGCCAAGATAACATTCAGCACAATGCCGTTTTTCAGATTGGCGGCAACCCATTCCGCCACATCCGCCGGGAGGAGTGGCAATAAATGAAATCCCAGAGCGAAGACAAATGCCAGGATGAAATTCATCGCGGGCCCGGCGAGCGCGACCCAGACCATATCCCGCCTTGGATTGTTCAGTCGGCCAAAATTGACGGGAACAGGCTT
>NVRR01000221.1 GCA_002732675.1 Sneathiella sp.
TAGCCCCAATGCGCAAGGCCTTATTGTTTGTATGGGAAAGAGTAGGCACGGGCGCCAAATAAATTCTAATTCCCAATATTTTGGGTTAGTGATAAATCTTTTTTATGGGATGCCTTCCAGACGTTTTTGAGAAAGAAAAATATAGCTACATTAGTTAATTACCATATTTTCTTCGGAGTAAAAGTCAGGTGCGCACCCGGCAATTATACTCCTAAAGGCCGCAAAGTTTATCTCGTTTCGTTGTTTTTCCGATATTCCCGGGTGATTTCCAGCGCATGATGAACAATCTTTTCGGTGAGGGGATTATAGGGTTCGGTCGGAAAAGATGCGGTAAATTTAAGTTCCGGCGGCACCCAGTCGCAATCTATTTCCTGCAAGGCCCCGCTTTCTAAATGATCTTTGATCATCTCTTTGGGCAGTGTCGCGACGCCGATGCCATCCAATGTCATTCTTAATACCGCTGCAAGGGAGCTGGAGGGGAACAACCGTGGCGGCCATTCCGTATTTTGCCGAAGTTGCCGGGAAACATCCATGAAAGGCCGCGTGTTTCGGGCGTAAGTGAGCACCGGATGTTGCGTCAGTTCATCCAGCGAAAGCTGCCGGTCGGTTGGCAGGCCGAGGCCGGGCGCAGCAGCCCATGTCAGGGTGAAGTCCATAAGGTCATGGTTTTCAATATGATATTCTGAAACCGGCCCCATTAAAAATGCGAAATCGAGGGATCTCTCAATCAGTTCCCGCCGAAGGTTAATGGTTGCATCCACGACGATTTCCACCTCGACTTTCGGGAATTTTTTACGCAGGCCGGAGATGAACTGTGGCAACCAGGTATGGACAATGGTTTCCGCGACACCCAACCGCAAAATGCCCGACAATTCGTCGTTATTACTGATGCGCTCTTTCAGAATTTCGGACGTGCGCAATAGTTTTTCCGCGTAGGGCAGCAAATCCAGCCCCTTGGCGGTCAAACGGATATAGCCCGTATCCCGTTCAAACAAACGAACGCCCAGGGTCTCTTCCAGTTTGGCAATACGCGATGAGATGGCCGGTTGGGTCGTGTGCATTTTTTCAGCGGTTGTTCGAAAACTGCGCAACGACGATACCCATAGGAAAGTTTGCAATTGCGTGAGATTGAGATGAGCCGACGTAAAAAAATCCTATCAAAAAATATGTATTTCAACAAATTTTTTTTATACATTTTCAAAGACTGATTTCCAGTTTCTTTAACGGACAAGGGCTTTCGCCCATTGAAGCCTTCGGCTATGCTAATGATATCGGACCGTGTTGGATTGAAATAATAAGGATAAAAAATGAAGAGTTATCAATTCGAGGAATATGGCGCGCCTTTGGTAGAAAATACCGGTGAGGCACCAACGGCATCTGGCGATGAAGTGCTGGTCAATGTAACGGCCTGCGGCGTATGCCACAGCGATATTCATATGTGGGAGGGACATTTCGACCTGGGCCATGGCAAGCAGCTGGATGTCCGTGCGGGACGTGAGCTGCCCTTTACCCTTGGTCATGAGATCGTTGGTGTGGTCGCGGCCATTGGCGAGAACGTGACGGATGTCAAAGTTGGCGACAAGCGCGTTATTTTCCCCTGGATCGGCTGCGGAAGCTGTTCTATTTGTACCTCCGGTGAGGAGCACCTTTGCAACCGGCCGCGCGCACTCGGTATTAATGTGAATGGCGGCTATTCAGATTATTTGGTGGTACCAAAATCCAAATACTTGCTGGATTACGGGGATTTATCGAAGGACCTTGCCTGTACCTATACTTGCTCCGGTCTGACAGCATACGGGGCACTAAAAAAAGTAAAATCGCGCACCGATGGCGGCAAGCTACTGGTGATCGGTGCCGGCGGCGTTGGCCTTGCGGCCATGGCAATCGCCAAATCGGTGACGGATGCCGAGATTTATGTTGCCGATATCGATCCTGCGAAACGTCAGGCCGGGCTGGATGCCGGTGCTGTGGCCGCGATTGATCCGTCGGACCCGGCAACATTCAAGAGCTTTATGGGCATGACCGGCGGCGGCGTGAACGCCACCATTGATTTCGTTGGCGCGGAAAGCAGCGCGGCTTTTGGCGCCAAGGTGCTGGCGAAGGGTGGCAAGCTGGTGATTGTCGGCCTGTTCGGCGGCAGTTTTTCCATGCCGATCCCGATGTTCCCGATTAGGGCGATGTCGGTAGAGGGAAGCTATGTGGGCAGTCTGCAGGAAATGAAAGAACTGATGGATCTTGCCAAGGCCGGGAAGCTCAGCGAACTCGCCATTCTGCCTCGCCCCATGAAAGAGGCGAATAATTCTCTTGAAGATCTTCGGGCAGGAAATATCGTCGGGCGGGTCGTCCTGCAAAACTAAAGGATATGTGACAGGGAAAAGGCGGCGCTTTGCCGCCTTTTTTTTCGCTTAGTGGATGGGTCCCGCAGATTCCATGTCGATCAATTCGTTGACCACATGTAACAGCTCCATGCAGGCATAGAGATCTTCCTCTGCGTGATTATTCTCGCGCAGTACTCTCGCTTCTGAAGCCAGAAGGTCAAGCGCATACTCACCCTGCTGCAAGATCAGGCTATGGGCAGTGCTGTATAAGTCGACGGCCGTTTCCGGATGGAGTTCGATGACATTCATCATGGTCTTAATTCCCGAGGCAATTACCAAATACGTTACGATAAGGCAATCTTAGGAAAACAGTCTTAACAGCTGGTTAAGGGAGCGTGGGGTCGTTTCAAAACGGCAACTCAACAGCATTGGTCAGGAAGCGCATAAACGGCGTCGCCTTCTGGAAGGTATCCTCCACATCATCGATAAAGCCTGGCTTGGTAATAGCCCGAATGTCATCGACCGGTTTCATGACAAAGAAGGTCTTTCGGCGTAGATCAACAATATCCGGATGGTCAATAGAATAGCCTTTCGGCGCTGTTTTCAAGCCATCGCCGCGGATTTCAGGGAAAGTCTTCGCAAAATCCGGATCCTGCTTGATCGCATTCCACTTTGCACCATTTTCATCTATGGCGCTGCGGATTTTCGCCAAAAAAGGCGGCGGTGGCAGCCAAACGCCGCCACCAAACCGCACGCCATCCAGCGCAATATGCAGATAAAACCCCGGTGCATGGGCATCTTTACCGGCCTGATGACGAAACTGGCAGGCGGCATGTTCCTTGTAAGGTTTGGGATCGCGGGAAAAGCGGACGTCCCGATAAATTCGGAACATAGAGCCGCCGTTCGGGCGCGAATCGGCGATATACATGGGGGCGATGGCGTCAAGTCGCGGCGCCACCGCCTCAATAAAATCGCACATCGGATAGACGACAACATCCTTGTAGCGCTGCTTGTTCGCAGCGAACCAGTCGCGGTTGTTATTCGCGGCCAGTTCTTCGTAAAACGTGATGAGATCCGAAGGAAATCCTGAAAATGAAGTGCTCACCTGTCGTCCGTCCCCGGGCTTTAAACCCGTTCAATAATGGTGGCGATGCCCTGGCCAACACCAATGCACATGGTACAGAGGGCATAACGCCCGCCGGACCGTTGAAGTTGGTACATGGCCGTCGTGATCAACCGGGCGCCGGACATGCCGAGTGGATGACCGAGGGCAATGGCCCCTCCCAATTGGTTGACCCGCGGGTCGTCGTCTTGAAGGCCCAATTCACGCATCACGGCCAGCCCCTGGGCTGCGAAAGCTTCGTTGAGTTCGATGACGTCCATATCATCAAGGGTCAATCCGGCACGGGCCAGAACCTTTAGGCTGGCCGGGGCGGGGCCAATTCCCATAATACGCGGCGGGACGCCGGCTGTTGCACCGCCAACAAAGCGGGCTTTGGGTGTCAGGCCGTGTTCCTGCAATCCCTCCTCTGAGGCGAGCAAGATGGCGCAGGCACCATCATTGACACCGGAGGCATTCCCCGCCGTAACAGATCCGCCAGCCCGAAACGGGGCTTTAAGCGCGCCCAGTTTTTCAAGGCTGGTCGCCCGTGGATGTTCATCGCGATCCACGATAATCGGATCGCCTTTACGCTGAGGGATGATGACCGGTGTGATTTCCTCCGCCAACGTACCATTTTCCTGTGCAGCGGCGGCTTTTTCCTGACTGCGAAGGGCGAACAGATCCTGATCTTCGCGGCGGATCTGGTAGTCCTCAGCGACATTTTCTGCGGTTTCGGGCATGGAATCAGTGCCAAATGCTGCAGTCATCTTCTTGTTCACAAAGCGCCAGCCGATCGTGGTGTCATAAATCTCAGCATTACGCGAAAAGGCCGTGGTGGCCTTGCCCATAACAAAGGGAGCCCGGCTCATACTTTCAACGCCGCCAGAGATAGTCAGGTCCGCTTCCCCGGTCATGATCTGGCGGGCAGCTGTCGCGGTCGCATCCATGCCCGAGCCGCAAAGTCGGTTGAGGGTTGATCCCGATACGCTCTCTGGCAGGCCGGCAAGCAAAGAGCTCATACGCGCGACATTACGATTGTCTTCGCCCGCCTGATTGGCGTTACCGAAGACAACATCATCGACTTTCTCCCAATTGACAGACGGATTGCGTTCCATCAGGGCTTTTAGCGGGATCGCACCGAGATCATCTGTCCGAACCGTTGAAAGTGAGCCACCATAGCGGCCGATCGGGGTTCGGATTGCATCACAAATATAAGCGTTTTTCATTCTTATTCTTCTTTCGCTGTCAGGCCGGGAATCATCTGGCCCTTGATGGTATGAGAGTTGCCACGGAACAGGGCAATGGTTTCTCCGTGCTGATCCTGAACGGTAATATCATAGATGCCGGTCCGGCCGCGACGAGATTTTTCCGTGGCCGTTGCTGTTAGCAAGCTATCAGGTGCGACGGCATTTAGAAAACTGATTTGCGCACCCTGCGCTACGGTGTTTTGATTATACGCATTACAGGCATAGGCAAAAGCCGTGTCGGCCAGGGTAAAAACGTATCCGCCGTGGCAAATGTTATGACCATTAAGCATTTGAGCCGTCACACGCATGCTCATGGTCGCGCTGCCGGGGGCAATTTTTTTGAGGCTGATACCAAGATGTTGCGCGGCCGTATCCTTGCGGTACATAGTCTCGGCAACTGTCTTGGCTATATCTTGCGGGGAAAGAGGGGGAGTGTCCGGCATCTTATTTCCCTTTAAACCTGGCCGTTCGTTTTTCCTTGAACGCCAAAACGCCCTCGCTGAAATCTTCCGTCATGTGAGCAATCTGCTGGAAGTCTCGTTCTACGTCCAATTGCGTCTGAAGGTCGTTGCCAAGGCTGGCATTCATGGCGCGTTTGATAAGGGCGTACCCCTTTGTCGGGCCGGAGGCCATTTTTCGGGCTAGCTTTTCGGCTTCCGCCATCAGGTCATCATCGGGATAGGTTTTCCAGATCAATCCCATGCGCTCAGCCTCATCGGCAGAGATCTTATCGCCCAACATTGCCATTCCCATGGCTTTTCCCGAGCCCACAAGCCGCGGTAGAAACTGGTGCAGATAGGATTTCAGGACAAGTAATGGTTTCTGTAACTATGAAGGATGAAATTGATACTTTTACCCTGATATCAC
>NVRR01000222.1 GCA_002732675.1 Sneathiella sp.
CACTGATGCTTTTCGCGACGGCGACGCGCTATCTGAAGCTTACCACCATTGGCATCTTGCAATATCTGGCGCCGACCATGCATATCGTCATTGCCGTCTATATTTATAACGAATCCTTTGACCAATCACGATTATTTGCGTTTGGTTTGATCTGGGTCGGACTGATCATCTACAGTATCGACGGATACCGAAACCGAAAACGGCGCTCATAGGCTCAGGCTTGTTGATCCACCTTGACGTCGGTTTTCTTCTGGCCGCCCTTGGCAATACCGACCATCGAAGGCCGCAGCAACCGATCCGCAATGACATATCCGGACTGTACGACCTGCATGACTGTGCCGGGCTCTACTTCGAGATTTTCAATTTCGAACATGGCCTGATGAAGATGAGGGTCGAATTTCTTGCCCATGGGCTCGATTTTTTTAATTTTATGTTTCTCAAACGCATTCAGCAGTTCAGATTCGGTTAGCTCGACACCGGTCACTATCTGTTTAATGTCTTCCTGCGTCCGTGCTTCTGCGGGGATGCTATCCAACGCCCGGCGCAGATTATCGGAAATGGCCAGCATATCGCGGGCAAATTTGGTGATG
The DNA here is from genome assembly GCA_002732675.1 of Sneathiella sp. Taxonomy (GTDB): domain Bacteria; phylum Pseudomonadota; class Alphaproteobacteria; order Sneathiellales; family Sneathiellaceae; genus Sneathiella. The sequence goes on from NVRR01000222.1 coordinate 591, forward strand.
GCATAGTTATGGGCATCTTCTTTTTCACGCTCCGCCCGGCGGCGCATATTCTCAACCTCGGCCATGGCCCGGAGTAGCTTGTCTTTGAGGCTGGCGATTTCCGCCGCCTGCTCATCCATCAAACTATCCGGTTCAGCGCCGAAGTCTGTTTCTCCCTGTCCGCTGGCATCGTCACTTTCGGCTGGCGCCGGTGTGCCGTCTACCATCTGTTCCTTGGGCTCGTTTTCTGCTTCTGGTGTCTGTTCACTGTTGTTCATTCTAACCGTATCCTAACTGCGACCTTAGTCTAACATTCTGCCAATGATTTTTGCCGTATAATCCACCATCGGGATGATCCGCGCATAATTTAACCGGGTCGGGCCTATCACGCCCACGGCTCCGACAATTTGATCCTGACTGTTCTGATAAGGAGAAATAATCATTGATGTCCCGGAAAGCGAGAAAAGATTGTTCTCAGAGCCAATAAAAATTTTAACGCCGCGCCCACCTTCAGCCAGTTCGAGTAGTTTGATCCGCTCTTTCTTGGCTTCCAGGATGTCGAACAGTTCCTTTATTTTCTCTAGGTCTTCAAGGGCTTGTACGTCCTGAAGCAAATTCGAATGGCCACGGACGATCAACGTTTCTCCGCCGCCCCAGCTCGCAATATCATTTGCGATCAGATCCTGCGCGAGATGGTCGAGTTGCGCTTGATGGTTTTCCAGCTCCCGCTGAATCTCACTTTTCGTATCCTGCAATGTACGGCCCGCGAGTTTGCCATTGAGGTAATTTGTCGCCTCCTGCAAGGACGTATCGGTCAGGCCCGGCGGCAGCTCGATCGTGCGGTTCTCGACCATACCGTTGGCGGTGACGATAATCACCAGGGCCTTGTCAATGCCCAGACGTACAAACTCGATCTGCTTGACCGAGCTGTCACTTTTTGGCGCGATCACTAATCCGGCGCAATTGGACAGGCCCGAGAGCATGGAGGATGCTTCTGCCAGGACTTCTTCAAGATTGCGGCCATCAACAGCGCAACGGGCCTTGATGTCTGACCTTTCATCTTCGGTCAGGTTGCCAACTTCCAGAATGCCGTCCACAAACAACCGCATGCCCCTCTGCGTTGGCAATCGACCGGCGGAGGTATGCGGTGAGTACAGAAGTCCGGCATCGACAAGATCGGCCATAACATTACGGATCGATGCCGGAGATAAATCCAGCTGACTGAGACGTGACAAGGTCCGGGAGCCGACGGGCTCCCCGGTTTGCACATAACTTTCCACAATAGTGCGGAAAACCGTGCGGCTGCGCTCGTTCAGTTCCTGTATCGTCATGACTGCTGGCTATACGTTTCTCTGGATCATTCCTATTGTGAATGTAGTGATGCGGGATGCTTGCGTCAATCTGGTGCAACAGGTACAACGAGCGCCAACACAGAAATTAGGTAGAGGAATTTATATGCGCCCGTCTGGCAGAGCCACAGATCAACTCCGCGATATCGTTATGGAACCCGGTTATGCAAAAAATGCCGAGGGGTCGTGTTTTATTAAATGCGGAGATACCCATGTCCTTTGTACTGCCAGTATCGAGGATCGGGTGCCGCCGTTTTTACGCAATACCGGTAAAGGCTGGGTGACAGCGGAATATGGCATGCTGCCACGCTCCACGGGGTCACGAATGGGCCGTGAGGCTGCCCGCGGTAAGCAGCAAGGCCGAACCGTTGAAATTCAGCGGCTCATTGGCCGGTCACTCCGCGCGCTCGTCAATATTGAAGGCTTTGGCGAACGACAGATCACCGTCGATTGCGATGTCATCCAGGCAGATGGCGGCACGCGGACAGCGTCGATCACTGGGGCCTATGTCGCGTTGTATCAGGCATTTGATAAATTGGTGGAGCAGGGGAAAATCCTCGAAATCCCCATGAAAGGCCAGGTGGCTGCGGTTTCCTGCGGTATTTATAAAGGCACTCCCGTTCTCGACCTTGATTATCCCGAGGACAGCAACGCCCAGGCCGACGCCAATTTTGTTCTGACCTCAACGGGTCAGATTATTGAAATACAGGGCACGGCGGAGGAAGATCCGTTCTCTGAAGAGCAGTTTAGTGCGTTGTTCAGCCTCGCGAAAAAAGGCGTCAAGGAACTCTGCGCCCTTCAGCGCGACGCGTTGGGTCTTTGAGAGTTCGCCGGAAATTTGCTGGCAACAAACTGGTTGTTGCCAGCCACAATCCTGGCAAAGTGCGGGAAATCCGCGCCTTGCTGGAGGAGTATGGGGTTGAGCCGGTTTCGGCGGCGGATCTGGGTTTGCCGGAACCCATCGAAGATGGTGATACCTTTATCGCTAATGCCGAAATTAAGGCGCTGGCGGCGGCGCGGGCGTCCAATCTGGTCAGCCTTAGCGATGATTCGGGCTTTGCCGTTGCCGCACTGGATGGGGCGCCCGGCATCTATTCGGCGCGCTGGGCTGGACCGGAGAAAGACTTTTCCGTGGCCATGCAAGCAGTTGAAGACAAGCTTGCCGGGAAAAGAGCGATGGGCGATGACCGCCGAGCGGCCTGCTTTATCTGCGCCCTGACCCTTGCCTGGCCGGATGGTCATGTGGAAAGTTTCGAAGGCCGGGTTGAGGGAAATGTGGTTTGGCCGCCGCGGGGTGATAAAGGCTTTGGATATGATCCGATTTTTGTGCTGGACGGATATGAGCAGACTTTTGCCGAAATGGACCCGGCCAGTAAACATGTCATCAGCCATCGCGCTGATGCGTTTCGGCAACTGATCAATGCCTGTTTCACCTCACGATAACGCCCCTGATCCTGGGTTTGGTGTCTATTTTCACTGGCCCTTTTGTCGCAAAAAATGTCCTTATTGCGATTTTAACAGCCATGTCCGCGAGCAGGTTGATCAAGCGCGCTGGACCACGGCGCTGCTGGCAGAACTTCGGCATTTCGCTGACCAAACGACACGAAAACCTGTTACCAGTATTTTTTTCGGCGGCGGCACACCGTCGCTGATGACAACCGAAACTGTTGCACAGCTGATTGACGGTGTAGGGCGTCTATTTCCCGTGGCCGACAATATTGAAATTACGCTTGAGGCCAATCCGACATCCGTCGAGGCCGCGTCCTTCGCCGGATACCGCGCGGCAGGGGTGACGCGTCTATCGTTAGGGGTTCAATCTCTACGCGATGACGCGCTAAAATTCCTCGGGAGAGAGCATTCTGCGACAGAGGCCTTGGGCGCCGTTGAACTCGCCCGGTCGGTGTTTGATAATATTTCCTTCGATCTGATATACGCCCTTCCCGATCAGTCCGTCGCCGATTGGCAGGAGGATTTGGCGCGGGCGCTGGCATTGGCCGGGGACCATCTGTCGCTCTATCAGCTGACGATCGAGCCCAATACCGGCTTCGCGGGCGCTATCCGTCGTGGTGAATTTCAGCTGCCGCGAGAAGAAAAAGCTGAGGAAATGTTTATCCTGACACAGGAGGCTTGTGCGGCGGCTGGTCGGCCGGCATATGAAATTTCCAACCATGCCCGTCCCGGATTTGAATGCCGGCATAACCTGACTTATTGGCGATATGGGGAATATCTAGGGATCGGTCCGGGCGCTCATGGCCGCTTGAATACGGGCAGTGAGCGGGTTGCCTGCCAGCAAATCAAACGCCCGGAAACCTGGCTAGAGGCTGTGGAGCGGCAGGGCCATGGCACAGAAAATAAAGTGAACCTGAACGTTTCGATGGACCGGGCTGAAGAGTTATTGTTGATGGGCCTGCGGCTGCGCGAAGGGGTGTGGTTTCGGAATTTTGAAGCTGCCGTCGGCAGGCCGTTTTCCGATTATATCGATAGTGACAGGTTGCAGCCGTTATTGGCGGCCGGGTTTATGGGTCGGGACGACCGGCATATCTGGGCAACGGACAAGGGACGCCTCGTCCTGAACAGCCTTCTTCCGGAATTTATGATCTAGGACTCTAATTCAGTAAAGGTTCAAAGCCGACCGGTGCGGGTTCAACCATCAACAAATCCCGCTGTCCGACTTCCAAAATAGCGAGTCCGCGTTCGGCAACACCTGATGCCGGAAAGCGGAAAACGCCGTCATAGCCGGTAAAACCGTTGATATTTTCAAGGGCAATCCGGTCAAATCGGGTTTCCGCAGGGTCCTGTGCCAGCAATCCGGCAAGGGCGGTCGCGTCATAAGCTATGCTGGCAATACGTGACGGGGCATAGCCGTAGATGCTGGAAAATTTTTCTACGAAGGCCTTGGCTTTTGCGGGAGAAGGCGCGGAGAACCAGCCACCGACCAAAGCGGGCTCAGTTGTCAGCGACTGATCATCCCACAGACCCGTTCCAATAAACTGAACAACCTCGGGGTCGATGTCATAATAGGACAGGAGCGGGGCCAGTTCTTTCAGGCGGGCACCGCCTTCGGGAATAATTAGCGCATCGAATGGAACATCGCCGAAGGTGTCGAGTTTTTCGAGTTTTTTGACATATTCCTTGGAGGCGTCATCGGTTTCATTTTCATAGAGCTTGATTTCTTCCGCCAGCAACTTTTGGCGCTGCGTATAATCGCCGAGGATTTTGGCGATTATATGTAAATCCTGCGACCCGGGTTCAATATTCAGCGGATAGCGCATCACTCTCGCAACCGTTAAGCCCAATTCATCGCTGGCCGAAAATACAGTGTTTATTACCGCGTCGCCGTAAGCTGTATCTGGCGCCAGCACCGCGAAATTCAGAAGTCCCTGACGATAAGAGAATTCCATGATCCGCCGCAATTGCTGGCCAACGGTTAAGCCCATCATATAGACGCCGTCACCAGCGACGGAAGTATCGGTAGAGAAGGTGACAACATTGACGTCCCGGCTTTGTGCCAAGGCCCGGACAGAAGGCACGGAGGATGAAAAGAGCGGCCCCAGAATAAGCTCCGCGCCGTCCACCAAAGCTTCCGCCGCGGCGCTTTCGGCACCGC
>NVRR01000223.1 GCA_002732675.1 Sneathiella sp.
TGCTATAATTGCCATAGCCAGATGATCCGTCCTTTGCGCGACGAAGCGGAGCGTTATGGACATTACTCTTTGGCGGCGGAAAGCATGTATGACCATCCGTTCCAATGGGGCTCCAAGCGGACGGGGCCGGATCTGGCGCGGGTTGGTGGACGCTATTCTGACGAATGGCATACGACCCATATGAAGAACCCGCGCGATGTGGTGCCGGAATCGATTATGCCCGGCTATCCATTCCTGGCAACGACAGCGCTAGCTGTCCCGAATATCGCCAACAACCTGATCGCCAATCAAATAGTTGGGGTGCCGTATTCAGATGAAATGGTTGCGACGGCAGCGGCGGATCTGAAAACCCAGGTCGACCCCGATGCCGATGATGTTGACGGATTGCTGGAACGCTATCCAAAGGCGCAAGTGCGAGATTTTGATGGCAACCCGGCCCTGCTCTCCGAGTTGGATGCGCTGATTGCCTATCTGCAGATGATGGGAACTCTTGTCGACTTTACGTCCTATGACGTAGATGCCAACAAGCGATAGGAGGCGTTAGATGGATTATCAAACAATGTCCGCCTTTTCCCAGAGCTATGGCCTGCTGTATTTGTTCAGCATTTTCATCATTGTTCTGGTCTATGCCCTTTGGCCTCGCAATAAAAAGAAATTTGATGATGCGGCCCAGATCCCGTTTAAGGAAGATAAGAAATGACCGAGAATTTTGAAAAGGATGAATTTTCCGGCACCCAGACAACGGGTCACGAATGGGATGGCATCAAGGAGCTGGATACGCCCATGCCGCGATGGTGGCTGTGGACAATGTATGCCACCATTATCTGGGCAATCGGTTACTGGATTATCATGCCGGCATGGCCAATGGTAAGTAGCTTTACAAAAGGGGTAATCGGTTATTCTTCACGCGGGAGTCTGGAGCAGGCACTTGCCGATGCGTCTGCGGCGCATGCGACGGACCGCGCGGCGCTTGTGACGATGGAGCTAAGCGCCGTCAAGGATGATGCCCGGACCTATCAATATGCGCTTCAGGGTGGGAAATCGGCCTTTGCCGTCAATTGTTCGCAATGCCATGGGTCAGGCGCGCAAGGGGCGCCGGGCTTTCCGAACCTCAACGATGATGACTGGTTGTGGGGCGGCAGCGTCGATAAAATCTATGAAACCGTCAAATACGGCATTCGCTCCGACCATGACGAGACGCGGTTGGGGGAAATGCCCGCCTTTCTGGATGATGAATTACTGACCCGTCCCGAGATAAGCGACGTCGCTGACTATGTGCTATCTTTGTCGCAAAGTAATAGTGACGCGGACGCTGTGGCGCGGGGCAAGACAGTATTTGTCGAGGAATGCGCGTCTTGCCATGGCGATAAGGCCACGGGATTGCGTGAGTTTGGGGCACCGAATTTGACCGATGCGATCTGGTTCTATGGGGGCGATAAAAAGACCATTGTTCGGACAATTTCTAAAGGCCGAGCCAATGTCATGCCCGCCTGGGTCGACCGTCTGGACGATTCGACGATCCGCCAGATGACATTATTTGTTCATTCCCTCGGGGGCGGGGAGTAATTTCAAGTTTCCGTCTGGCCTTTTCGGTCTGGGAGTTTAGCTTTTGTCTAAAAGCGCTGTAGAGAATGTTGACGTTAGCCCCGTCAATAAAAAAGAAAACCGGGCGATGTTTGAGAAACGGGAGAAAATCCAGCCCAAAAAGGCGCGGGGGGATTTTCGTCGTCTCAAATGGATCATTATGGGTGCCACCCTGGCGGTTTACTATATGACTCCCTGGATCCGCTGGGATCGCGGCGTTAACGCGCCGGATCAGGCGGTGCTGGTCGATCTGGCGCGGGAGCGGTTCTATTTCTTCTTTATCGAAATCTGGCCCCAGGAAGTCTATTATATCACCGGCCTGTTGATCATGGCGGCGGTTGCGCTGTTTCTGGTAACAGCATTATTTGGCCGGGCCTGGTGCGGCTATTCCTGCCCGCAGACCGTCTGGACGGATTTGTTTATTTATGTGGAGCGCCTGATCGAGGGCGATCGTAACGCCCGACTGAAACTCGATAAAGCGCCGATGTCGGGCTCAAAGTTCGGAAAGCGTCTTCTTAAGCATTCCATCTGGATCGTGATCGGGGTGTTGACCGGTGGTGCCTGGGTTTTTTACTTCGCCGATGCGCCGACACTCCTCAAAGAGCTTGTGACACTTGAGGCCGCGACCATCGCCTATTCCAGTATCGCCGTGCTCGCTGCGGCCACCTATGTCTTTGGTGGGCTGATGCGGGAGCAGGTCTGCACCTATATGTGCCCGTGGCCGCGACTTCAGGGCGCTATGGTCGGGGATGAAACGCTGACGGTCACCTATCATGGTGCCCGCGGGGAGCCCCGCGGGCCGCATAAAAAAGGCACAAGCTGGGAAGATGGGGGACATTGTATTGATTGCAATCAATGTGTTGCCGTTTGTCCCATGGGCATTGATATTCGCGATGGCTTGCAGATGGAATGCATCACCTGTGCGCTGTGCATTGATGCCTGTAACGATGTTATGGACAAAGTTGATTTGCCCCGTGGATTGATCAGTTATGATACCTACACGGGCCAGTTTGTCACGGATCCGAATAAAAAACTGAAAGTGCGTCTGATCCGGCCCCGGACCATTATTTACGGCCTGATCCTGGCTCTGGTGGGGGCGATTATGCTGGTGACTATGCTGAACAGATCCATTCTCGACGTCAATGTGATCCGCGATAGGAATCCGCTCTTTGTTACCCTTTCCGATGGATCGATCCGCAACGGTTATACTGTCAAGATCCTGAATAAAACCCATGAAGCCCGGCATTATAAAATAGATATCCAAGGATTGAATAATGCCCAGAGCTGGTTGCAGGTCGATGGGCCGCGCAACCATGCACTGACTGTCACGGTCCCTGAGGACGCGCTTTCCAGTGTGAAACTGTTTATATCTGTTCCGTCGGCGGATGTTCCCGGCAAAACCCAAGATATCGATGTGATCGTAACGGATATGGAAAGCGCCGAGACAGAGACGCAGACCACCAGCTTTAAGGGGCCGGACAAATGAGTCAGGAGCTTACCAGGAGACATCGGGAACTTACCGGGCGTCATGTGGCGATGATGCTCGCCGGATTTTTCGGTGTGATGTTCGCGGTAAACGCTGTCTTCGTCTATTTTGCCCTTGGCAGTTTTTCAGGCCTCAGCGTCGATGAAGCCTACCAGCGCGGTCTTACCTATAATCAGGAGCTCGCCCGATCTGAAGATCAGGACGCGCGCCACTGGCAGCAAGAGCTGGTTTTTGTCCAGACCGGCGATGATGCGGGAACGCTGACCCTGAAGCTTATGAATGACGCGGGCCGGAAACTGGAAGACATTACTCTAAGCGGGACCCTTCGCCGCCCTGTTGTTGATATTGGGGACAGTCCGGTTGAATTTCGCTATACTGATGGCGGATATGCGGCTGACCTCCTCTTTGCAAAAAAAGGCCAGTGGGATGTGGTGATCCTGGTGGAGGGCGGCGGATTTGACGTGCCCTACAGACTGGAAAAGAGGATATGGGTGAAATAGCCCTGCATAAAGCCCCTGACATTGCCGATGCCCGGGACCGAGATATCGGCGGAAATTGCTGTGCGGGCGGCGCGACGGCGCTGGCGCAAACCTATTCCCCGACCGTGGATTATCATGAATTCGTCAATGCGGACCCGTCGGCATTTGTTCGGCTGGACGAGGACGGCAATGCCATGTTGCATCTGCTTGTCGAGAATATGCATTGCGCCAATTGCATCAAGAATATTGAAGGAACGCTGAGGGCTAATCCGGCGGTTATTGAGGCCCGTGTTAATTTCTCCACCCGGCGGCTTTTCGTCCGCTGGCACCGCGAGGCGGCGGAGGCGGGAGAACTGGTCCGTCCGGTTATTGCGCTCGGCTATCCCCTGACACCGTATAATTCCGAAATGATGCAAAGTGCCGCCGCCGAGGAAGATCGCCGGTTGCTGAGAGCGCTGGCCGTTGCCGGATTTGCCGCTGCCAATGTCATGCTGCTGTCTGTTGCCGTTTGGGCCGGGTTGTTTTCAGAAGATATGGGCCCGGCGACCCGTGATTTTCTGCACTGGATATCAGCTCTGATTGCGCTGCCCGCGGTCGCCTACGCCGGACAGCCGTTTTTCAAATCGGCCGCGGCGGCGCTGCGGGCTGGGCGGCTTAATATGGATGTGCCGATTTCACTCGCGGTCTTGCTGGCGGCCGGGATGAGCCTTGCCGAGACAATCCAGAGTGGTGAGTATGTCTATTTCGATGCCTCTGTGACTTTGCTTTTCTTCCTGCTGATCGGTCGCTATCTGGATAAAGCGGCGCGCAACAAGGCCCGCTCTGCCGCTGAAAGATTGCTGCTGCTGAAATCCGTGGCGGCAACGGTGATCCATCCCGATGGTAGTCGCTCGACAATAGCTGTCGAGGCGGTGATGCCGGGATCGCGGGTTCAGGTCGCCGTTGGCGAGCGCTTGCCTGTTGACGGCATTATCTTCAAGGGACGGTCGGAACTGGATGTCAGTCTGGTAACGGGAGAAAGCTTGCCTGCCGTTGTGAATGCCGGAGACGCGGTTTACGCCGGGACTTTGAATTTGATGGCGCCGCTTCAAATCCAGGCAACGAAAACCGGTGATGATACATTGCTCGGCGATATTGTCCGGCTGATGGAAGCAGCCGAGCAGGGACGGGCTAAATATGTCCGTCTTGCCGACCGGATTGCCGAATTTTACGCGCCTGCCGTTCATATCCTCGCGGCCCTCACTTTCATCGGCTGGTGGGCGTTTGGTCCAAGCTGGCAAGTCGCGCCGCTGCAGGCGGTGGCCGTCCTGATTATTACCTGCCCATGCGCCCTCGGTCTTGCCGTTCCGGTGGTACAGGTCATTGCCAGCGGACGCCTGCTCGGCAAGGGTATTCTGGTCAAGGCCGCTGATGGTCTGGAACGGCTGGCCCAAGTCGATACGGTTGTCTTTGATAAAACCGGAACCCTGACCGAAGGGCGGCTTGATCTGGTGAACAGTGCCGATATTTCCGCAGCCGACCTTAATCTGGCGGCACGGCTGGCACGCTCCAGCCGTCACCCCCTTGCCGTTGCCGTGGCGCGGGTCGGGGATAGTTCGGGCGCGGAGATTGATGTTCAGGAATTTGCCGGGCAAGGGCTTTCGGCGGTTGTTGATGGCACTGAAATCCGCCTCGGCAGTCGCGATTGGTGCACTGCTGACGTTGACAACGACCCCGATTTGGATGCCGGTCCGGAATTATGGCTGGCGGCCACGGGGCGGAAACCTGTCCGTTTCATGTTCCGGGATCAACTTAGGCCCGGTGCGGCGGAGGCCGTGTCATGGCTGCAAAAGCACGGATATACCGTTGAGCTTCTATCCGGGGACCGCCGAAAAGTTGTTGAGGAACTGGCGGCTGCCGTTGGCATCAGCCGCTGGCGAGCCCAACAAAAACCGCAAGATAAGGTCGCGCGCCTGCAAGCCCTGGCG
>NVRR01000224.1 GCA_002732675.1 Sneathiella sp.
GGGGAGACGACCCGCAAAGACGCGGCCGGGGTTATCCTCTATGCCGCTGAGAAAGCCACATGGATGGCGCTGGAGGCAATTCAGGCGCTCGGCGGTAATGGGTATATCAATGACTATCCGACGGGACGCTTGCTGCGTGATGCGAAGCTATATGAAATTGGTGCAGGTACCAGTGAGGTTCGCCGTATGTTGATCGGCCGTGAACTATTTAATGAAACAGCTTAGATAAGAATAATAACCTATTGAAAATGGAGAAGAATGATGAGTGATGATCCAATTGTCATCGTCGGAATGGCGAGAACCCCGATGGGCGGATTTCAAGGTGACCTGGCGGCTGTGAAAGCACCGGCTTTAGGCTCGGCGGCGATTGCAGCCGCGATGGAACGCGCCGGCATCACCGGCGCTGATATCGATGAAGTGATCATGGGCTGTGTGTTGCCCGCCGGTCTTGGGCAGGCACCCGCGCGTCAGGCATCGTTTGGCGCCGGTATACCCGACAGTGTGGGCTGCACGACGATCAACAAGATGTGTGGATCGGGCATGCGGGCAGCGATGTATGCGTTTGATGCCATCAAGGCCGAAAGTTCGGACATTATGGTTGCCGGCGGATTTGAGAGCATGACGAATACGCCTTATATCCTGCCAAAAGTGCGGGACGGACTGCGCCTGGGACACGGCGAGGTCAAGGACCATATGTTCCTTGATGGCTTGGAGGATGCCTATGAAGAAGGTCGCCTGATGGGGAGCTTTGCCGAGGAAACAGCGGGCCTTTATCAGTTCACACGGGAAGCGCAGGACGCCTATGCCATTGAGTCTTTGGCCCGCGCCAAAAAAGCGACGGAAGACGGCAGTTTTGCGAGCGAAATCACGCCGGTTACCATCAAAACCCGAAAGGGCGAGATTACTATTGATAAGGACGAACAGCCCCTCAAAGGCAATCCCGAAAAGATCCCAACATTGCGCCCGGCTTTTGCCAAGGACGGGACTGTGACGGCGGCGAATTCGTCGTCTATTTCCGATGGTGGCGCGGCACTGGTGATGATGAAACAGAGTGAGGCGGAAAAGCGGGGCCTTACGCCTATCGCCAAATTTCTGGCCCATTCGACCCATGCCCGCAAACCGTCTGAATTTACCATGGCACCGATTGATGCGATCCAAAAGGTCATGGATAAGGTGAATTGGACAAAGGATGATGTTGATCTGTTCGAAATCAACGAAGCCTTTGCCGTTGTCACCATGGCCGCCATGAAGGATCTGGGGCTGGATCACGACAAAGTAAATGTCCATGGCGGGGCTTGCGCTCTTGGCCATCCTGTGGGGGCTTCGGGGGCTCGGATCGTCGTCACGCTGCTGTCGGCATTGAAGAAATATGGCAAGAAACGCGGTGTTGCGGCGCTCTGTATCGGTGGCGGCGAGGCAACCGCAATGGCGCTGGAACTTGTAGACTAACGGATTTAGGCCAGAGTTTAAGGAAGCGATCATGATTTTATCTGAAGAACAGACGATGATCCGGGATATGGCACGTGACTTTGCTGCCAGCCGTCTGGCCCCAAATTCTGCGGCCTGGGAAGAAGCGGAGGCTGTCCCTCGGGACGTCTTTTCGGAAATGGGTGCGTTGGGACTGATGGGCATGACGGTGCCGGAGAGCTACGGCGGCGCGGATACGGATTTTGTCTCCTACGCTCTGGCTTTGATGGAGATTGCCGGCGGTGACGGTGCCGTCTCGACGGTGATGAGCGTCAATAATTCACCCTGCTGCGCGGCCCTTTTGAAGGAGGGGACGGAGCAGCAAAAGCAGACGTATCTGGTGCCGCTTGCAAAAGGCGAGATGATTGGCGCGTTCTGCCTAACCGAACCGCAAGCAGGCTCCGATGCCGGGGCGCTTAAAACCCGGGCGCGGAAAGACGGCGATAGCTATGTGATAAATGGGACGAAGCAGTTTATCACGTCGGGTAAAATTGGCGGCCTGGCGCTGGTCTTCGCGGTGACGGATCCGGATGCGGGCAAGAGGGGGATCAGCTGCTTTATTGTGCCGACGGAGACAGAGGGTTATCGCGTTGCGTCTGTTGAGAAAAAGCTCGGTCAGAAAGCGTCTGATACGTGCCAGATAGCCTTCGACGATGTGCGTGTCCCGGCGGAAAATATGCTGGGCGCTGAGGGAGCCGGGTACCGGATTGCGCTTGCCAATCTGGAAACCGGACGGATCGGGATTGGTGCGCAAAGTGTCGGTATGGCGGAAGCGGCCCTAAAACATGCCTTGGAATATTCAAAGCAGAGGCAGTCTTTCGGGAAACCGATTATTGAACATCAAGCGGTTGGTTTTCGTCTTGCCGATATGGCGACGAAACTGGAGGCCGCACGGCAAATTGTCCTCCATGCGGCGACCTATAAAGACGCGGGCATCCCATGCCTGACGGAAGCCAGCATGGCGAAGCTATTCGCCTCCGAAGTGGCTGAGGAAATCTGCTCAGCGGCTATTCAAACCCTTGGCGGCAATGGATATGTCTCTGACTATCCCGTGGAGAAAATATATCGCGATGTCCGGGTCTGCCAGATTTATGAGGGAACCTCTGATATCCAGAAGCTGGTGATTGCGCGCAATCTGGCTATGGCGTAGCGGGTTATCAGATGTCCAAAATCATCGACTTTTATTTCGACTTTTCCTCTCCCTATGCCTATCTCGGCAGTCATTTGATCGAAGCTGTCGCGGAAAAGCATGACCGCGTCGTCGAATGGCATCCGTTTATGCTGGGCGTCGCGATGAAGGGGGAGCGGACCTTTCCGCTGACGGAATACCCGTTGAAGGGTGACTATTCGCGGATGGATTTTGACCGTACGGCGCGCCGCCATAAAATTCCGTTCCAAATGCCTGTCGATTTCCCAAAAGCAACGCTCGCCGCAGCGCGCGGGTTTCTCTGGATCTCCGGCCAAAATACGCAGCTGGCGGTCACTTTTGCCAAAGCCGTTTTCACTGCCTATTTCGTTTATGGCAGAGATATTTCTGATATCAATCTTGTGGCAGATATCGCCAAAGACACAGGTGCCGACCGCGCGGCGTTTATAGACGCCGTTCAAAGCGATCCTGTTAAGGCCGCGTTCAAGCAATCAGTTGAAGATATTGTCGGCAACAAAAAGGTGTTCGGTGCACCCTACTTTATCGTCGACGGCGAGGCCTTTTGGGGCGCAGATCGTATTTCGCAGCTTGACGAATGGCTGACGGAGGGGGGTTGGTGATGAAATATGCGGTCAATGCCAGCCCGGTCAATGCCGGACTGGCAATCACAGATCATTTAGAACAGGAAGTAGGCGCCATCGATGAGGAAGCTTTCACCGGTGTGATAGCTGCTGGCGTTGGACATGATATAAACGGCGAGACCGCCGAAATCTTCGGGCTGTCCCCAGCGACCCGCCGGAATACGGGGTTTGACGGCATCGGAAAATTTCTGCCAGCCAATAGCCTTTTCGGTCATGGCCGTTTCAATCCATCCCGGCAGGATGGCATTGGCGGTGATGCCTTTGCCCGCAAACTCGACAGCCAGTGCCCGGATCATGGAAATAACGCCGCCCTTGGTCGCCGCATAATGTTCGTTCCGCGCGGCGCCGGAGATTGCGGCCAGGCTGGCCGTTGCCACAAGCCGTCCGCCCGGATCGCCGTTTTCGGCACGCTGCACCATATGTTTAGTGGCTTCCTGCAGGGTGTAAAACACGCCATCAAGATTGACGCTCAGAACCCGGCGCCATTCCTCATTGTCAATATCAAGGAAAGACCGCTTGCCCGAGCTGACGCCGGCATTGGCAAAGCAGCCATCGACGCGACCATATTGGGCAAGCGTTTCGGCAAAGCAGTCTTTGACCTCTTTCTCGTCCGCGACATTGCAGTTGAGCGCCGAGACACGGGTGCCGTGGGCTTTAAGCTGTTCTATGGCAGCGGCGTTTTTGCTATCATTGGTGCCCCAGATGCAGACATCGCTGCCAGCCGCAGCAACGGCGTCCGCCATGCCAAGGCCAATGCCGCCATTACCACCAGTGATGAGAGTAACCTTATTTGTAAGGTCAAAAGCTTGATAGGCCATTCATGGCTCCTTTTTGGTTTTTTAATTAGAGGCATTTGCCTAACACAAAGCACATCGGTCGCCAAGCCATCGATTGGCCGACAGGTTTTGAATTGATCCGAAGTATCCGTTCGTGAAAGAAGGACGCAACCCTAAATGACTGTTTTAAAAAGTAATTTAAATAGCCGAAGTGACGACTTCAAGAGTAACGCTGCGCATATGACGTCGCTTATCGCTGACCTGAACGAGAAAATTTCAGTGATAAAGCAAGGCGGGGGCGAGCGCGCTCGGGAGAAACATCTGTCACGCGGCAAGTTGCTGCCACGTGAACGGGTCCGTAAGCTTCTCGATCCAGGCTCACCATTTCTGGAATTTAGTCAGATGGCCGCTTGGGATATGTATGGCGGGGGAATAAACTCCGCTGGACTGATCACCGGTATCGGCCGCATTGAGGGGCGTGAGTGCGTTGTTATTTGTAATGACGCGACGGTGAAAGGTGGAACCTACTATCCGCTCACCGTAAAGAAGCAACTCCGCGCCCAGGAAATTGCCGAGGAAAATCATCTCCCCTGTATTTATCTCGTGGATTCGGGCGGCGCCAATTTACCAAACCAGCAGGACGTCTTTCCCGACCGCGAACATTTCGGCCGCAGCTTTTATAATCAGGCCAATATGTCGGCAAAAGGTATCCCGCAAATCGCCGTTGTCATGCAAGGAGTTTAGCGGTTGGCAGAGGGGTCGCAACGCGTGGTCGGGATTGGCGCGAGATCTGTTGGGGCAGATTGTTTTGATCCAAAACCGAACTTTTGTTCAGCACGATCAATGCGATCACGAAACCGTGACTCAAAAACATCAGTTGCGCGCAGCAAAACCCACAGCCCCAAAAAATTCACATAATTGCCGCGCGCTCGACTACCTCTGGTTGCGATACTTGAACTTCTAGTTCCACCGCTTTGTACATCTTTTCTTGGTAATTCAATTTCCGACCTAAATTGCCAAGAAAGAATCTCAATTGCTGGCCGAACATTCCCACCCGCACCAAAAGTTTACGGCGCAACTGCGTGCCGAAACGTCTGTGTCAGGGCAGTCAACAATACCGTCGCCGTCAGATGCGGCACGGGTTCATCTTAACCAACAGCCAATCAGAATATCGCGTGAAAACATCACACGTTCGCTTGCGGCTTATAAAAGGCGTTTCAACGTCTGGGCCTCAGGAGGGCTATTAACATGTGGAAATTAATACGCGGTGGACTAAGTGTTGCACTGGTGACGTGGGGGACCGGGGCTGCGGCGTTTGACGCGAGTGAAGAGGAAAATAATTTTTACATGATGGGCAATTGCAGCGTCAATACGCGTATTGACTACGCAATTAAACAAGCATTAGTCATATTAGAGGACTATTCGTTCTTTGACGGATTCCGAC
>NVRR01000225.1 GCA_002732675.1 Sneathiella sp.
GTTACCAAGTAAAGCCGGGGTGCTTCTGCCGATGCCACGAAGTCTGCCGAGGCCGGGACACAGTAAACTCTAATCTGACCAAACATGCTGCGTGACTTGAAAGAGTCTTAACGCCTCAGCCGATGTCATGCCGGACCTGTGAAAGATCCGGTGTGGCGGTGCCACTCTGGAATCAGGGTCGACCTATTCTGCTATATTTCCAGCCTTGGGCGCGTCTCGCTCGTTATCCAGTGGATTGATAATGGAGAGCCTTTCTCAGGCAGCGCCAAGTTAGCATACAACTTACGCCCGAGAAATATTTAAAGTAATTATTAAATAAAAAATAGGTATTTAATTTCACAAAACCATAAATCACTCGTCTCTATTTAAGTAAGAAAGTATTTCACCAAATAAATAATTAGATTAGGAGAATTTTAAAATGAGTAGCAAATTTGGATTTCTACAAACCCTAAGATCAACTTCCATATTCACGCAAGTTTGCAGGACCAACCGGTTTCCTATTCCCCCATATATCTCCGCTCGGTACGCGAGTGTGTGGGCAAAACCCAGGGGGAACAATTCGTATCTTATTGAATCAAATTGTATGACCGACGAGCAGATTTATACTCAGCTAAAAAAAAGCAAGACAGTAGCCAGCTTTCTCGGGCTGGAGAATGAGACGTATCCAATCACCCAGCTTGTTGATATGTCTGAAATTTTCTTTCCCCAGCAATCTTTTACTGGAAAGAATGCCCTCCCAAAGCGTATAAGGGATCCAAAAATTAAGCAATCATTGGTGGTAGGCCCGAAGAGTAAGACCCCCATAACACTTGATTATTCAGATGACGGGGAGCAAGTTTTGGCAGAAGATCGTGGGGCTATGGAACGGTGCCTCGCACTACTACCTCAAATGGCTTTCGATGACACAGTTACCAAATCGGAAAAAGCACTCTCTGACTTCGACATAGTTCATACGATTGTTAGTGCAAAATACCTTGATATCGATGAGTACTTTCCATTTAAAGTATTTGACTTCGAACTTGCTACACTGAAGTCGCTTCTGAAATATTCAGAGACTTTTTCAGAAAAAGAATACGGACCCGAGGAAGCAATTTCTGCTCCAATCGACACCCTTGACGATGAAGCGGCTATTGCTCGCATCCGGCAGGTGATAGCAAAAAAATTCAGGGTCGAGGGCAGCGAACTGGCAAACAAGATAAAGTCTAAGAAAAACGAAAAAAATGGTATTATCAAGATTAGCTGTCCGGGCTTTGTTTCTGCACACCGGACAGCCGCAGTCATTATGGAAGCCGTTGACAAGGCAACAGGTCAGGTAAAATCCTGGTGGGTATCCTGCTTTGACGTTGAGATGGCCGGGGGTGGCACGATTAACCTCGTCGGTGATGACGGAGGGACTGCCCCATTTTTTAGTGACGGCTTAAATTCTGGCGCCAACTTTGCCTTTGGCGGCGAAGCCGGCGACCACACATCGTCCACCGGTGGATCAATGCTTCTTCGGAAATATGACACAGAAGAAGCCGCGTTAGCTGCTGTTACATCTCGACCTACGAAACCGCGTCCTATGACACAACCAGCTCATATTTATGTTGAGGATACCCTAACCCCTGAGACTGCAAAACAACTTGTTGCGAGACAATTGCTCATTAAAGACTATCCTACCGGAATTTATAGCGATTATCCGCTTGTTAGTTCTGGCTATTTGCCGGCAAACAATTGTGGGACAATTGTTCAGGAGCAAAGAGCGGTCGCCGGTCTCACGCAAAATGTCGCCGCACTGGCAATACCAACAGGCCCAGATGGCACTATCCAGATCCCTTATCCGAAAGTTGCCAAAAACGATCCTGACTATTGGCTACTTAAGGCAATAGCCTCTGGACTAAATGCACAATATGCCGTGCAATGGGCGGAAGGAACTTTCGCTGCCGTTCAGAAAGAGCAAACTGTTAAAGTCACCGGAACGGACGCAGTCCCCGCCAAGGCATTGCTGAAGGGAATGTTTGTGGATGCCTATTTCGGCTTGCATGCTGCAGCCATGTGGCAGGAGCTTTTTTCCGAAGCCGAGGCTATCGAAGACTCAGATACGAAAGCGGCAATTAAAGCGTTGTTGAAGAGCGGGCTTGGCCAACTTGCACTTTTGCGCCCGACCACACATGTTTTCAATATTGTCAAGGCAACATTGTCCTATGAGGAATTCCTGTCGAAAGACGATACTCACATGATTGATGTCATAAAATCAGTAAGAAAAGGAACCGTTGCTATAGCGACCCCAAGTGCGGGCATCGCCTCAGAAGGTACTGTCGCTCTGTACGATCCAAACGTGACATAATGATCAGGGTGGTATTCGAATTCACCCTGTGCTGACCACGGATATCACGGCAGTAGTTTCAGTAAAAGTTCCCTCAGATATCTCCAGAAGTACGAATTACCGGGCGTTCAATCGCCCGGTAATTTGCTTTATAAAATCGCCCGATAATACAGAGCCGAGCTTGTTCAAATAGAAGACATCTGCGAAGCTTATTAGACGCAATAGATGGTTATTTTGCCAAATCTTAGTCAAGAATTTTGTACACAGTCGGAGCCGACCCCATGATTTCACTTCGATCGATAAAGAATAGATGGTGCTATAATCTCTTGGGCCGGTTGGTTTCTCCCCAGATTTTCTTTGGCAGTTCCTACAAGCTGGTTACTTTCGCCGTAAATACATAGCCCGCACCGTAAATTGTTTTAATGTGCCGTGGGTATTTTGGGTCGTCTTCTAGTTTTCTGCGCAAACGGGATATTCGAGTATCGATAGATCGATCAAAAATATCTTCATCGCCTAATTCACATCGCTCCAGAAGTATATCGCGGGAGAGAACTTTTCCAGGTGCCTCAATGAATGCGCGCAATAAATTTGCGTCGGCAACACTCAGTGTTTCTGACGTCCCTTTTGGAGATGTTAGCTCGAAGGTTGAAAAATCGACGGTCCAATCAGAAAAGCAATAATTCATAGTGTTATCATTGCTTTTCGATTTTGAGCGACGCTTCAGCATGTTGCGGACCCTAGCGGTAAGTTCAAGCGAGTCGACGGGCTTTACCAGATAATCATCTGCACCAAGATCCAGACCCCGTATTTTGTCTCCAAGGGCGCCACGTCCACTAACTATAATTGTCGGAATAGAAAGGCCCTGTAAAGTTTCGCTCAGCAAGCTAAGTCCATCGCCGTCAGGCAAGGACAAATCAATAATACATAAATCGGGCACCTGTCGTTTTATAAGCTGAGTAAACGCGTAAAGGGTTCCAGCCGTTGTAACGTCAAAGCCCTGATAGAGAAGCTCGCGTTCAAAAACAACGGAAACATCCAATTCATCTTCCAACAAATAGATAAGGCTTTTCATGCTGTTTCCTTATCCGGTGAAGGAGATGAGATCGCAACAGCTATTGCATTTTTGAGGAGGGAGAGCACAAAGGGTTTCCGAAGAATTTGCACATTGTTCTTGTTGCTAGTAACGAGCGTACTGTCATCCGCATGCCCTGTCATCAAAATGACCGAAATATCGGGGCGGGCTTCACACACCCTATTTGCAATGTCATAGCCGGACAGATTTCCAGGCATGGCGATATCGCTGAGAATCAGTGAAATTCCCTCGACGCTATCCAACAGTTCAAGCGCATTCTCAGCGTTATCCGATTCCAAAACGCCAAACCCAAGGGAGACCAAATCCCGCCGCAGGACATTTCGTACTTCTTCTTCATCATCAACCAGCAAGGCAATTTGGGGGGTATCCAGGCGAAATTCCGGTTCTGGACCTGCTTCCTCCCTCTTTTCCATCTCCTGCGCAACGGCAGGGAGTAATATAATGACATCCGTTCCTTCGTCAGGCACGGAATTGACGGTGATTTCCCCCTTCGATTGCTCAATAAAGCTTTGCGTCATACTCAGACCAAGGCCCGTGCCGCCTTCGTTTTCCTTCGTGGTGAAGAAGGGGTCGAATATCTTCCTCACCAGGGTTTCGTCCATCCCAATGCCGTTATCCTTGATCTGAATGCGGACCTTGTTTTCACTGGCGGCTAATGAAATTTCAATCCGTCCATTTCTGGTTATGGCCTGCTGTGCGTTCAAGGCGAGATTGAGCAGAGAACTTTCAAACTGGCTGCGATCCAAAAAGGCATATATTTTAGTCGTAGGTTCTAAATAGGAAAACTCTATGTTTTCCGGCAATGTAGACCGCATCAGTTTGGCGACGCTTTGGACCGCTTCATTCATCTCCGTTATTTTTGGCATGAGGGGCTGCCTGCGGGCGAAGGCCAGCAACTGTTCCGTCAATCCGGCGCCGCGCCGTGCAGCTCGCAATGCGGGCTCAATCATATCTGCTTTGAGGACAGGGTCATCGATTTGTTCGGATAGGGGACGAAGATTGCCCATGATGATGGTCAGGAGATTATTGAAATCATGGGCAATTCCACTGGCAAGCCGCCCAACGGCTTCCATTTTCTGGGCTTGCGACAACGCGGCTTCGGCCTGCCGTTGCCGTGTAATATTGATGGAGAGAACGTAGAAACCGCGCGCGCTACCGTCGCGCCGAAAATCGGGATGAAGATATGTCTGGATATATCTCTCGCGCCCATCCATCAGAGTGATCTGCATACCGAATTCCGATTGCTGGCCGGCGATCGCCATGTCGAAATGATCCTGGGCGGTTTCATATGTTGTTTTGGCGAGTAGTTCTTCAGCGGCTTTGCCGATCATTTCCTCAGGTGTTCTGTTATAGCTCCGGGCGAAACGGGTATTGGCGAACTGAAACACCATATTTTCATCAAGATAGGCAATCCCGGCAGGTACTTCATTGGAAATAAGGCGCAGGCGTTCCTCACTCAGGCGCAACTCACGTGTTCGTTCGGCAATCAGCGTTTCCTGTTTGAGTTCGCGCTGCCGCTGTTCGGTGATATCCGTATAAATCGTCGCGAAGCCACCTATAGATAACGGCTGGCCGCTCACCCGCAAATAAACACCGTTTGGTCGTTGTCGCTCAACAGTATGAACTTCAAACTTCATTGCTGCGTCGACACGGACTTTAATCAGCTCTTCTATGTCCCCAACACCATACTCGCCAGCCAACGCGTTGTAGCGAAAGATATCACCAAGATACGTGCCGGGCGTCATCAATTCATACGACAATCCAAGTAAATCATGGCATCTGGAATTGGCGTAGATCAGCTTGAGTTCCTGATCAAAAATCGTCATGGCCTGATCAATGTTAGCAAGCCCGGCCTCAATCATAAGCAATCTTTCGGTCGCCAATTCAGTCTGTTTTTTGTCTGGGCCTTGGCTCAAAATCTGTCCTTCTTTGTTCATAAACAAAGCAAATATTCATTGCGCCAACTTCTTCAATAAAGCGCCCTTCAATCGCATCAAGCCATAACACTTGTGAATAACCTTGGC
>NVRR01000226.1 GCA_002732675.1 Sneathiella sp.
TATCGGCTTTTATCCACCCATGGATGAATTCGCCAAAACCTGGCGCGCCGACAAAAGATTTACCCCTGCTATGCCCGAAGATGAACGCCACGATGCCTATGCCGGATGGCAGGATGCTGTCCGCAGAACCTTAACCGATTATCGACCTGAATCTTTCAAACAAGATAAGTGACGCCATGAAAAAAATCGAATATTTCTACGCCGGGTATTCCGCCTTTGCCTATATCGGCTCGGCGGAATTTATGCGCATCGCCAAGACGGGCGGGCGGGAAATCGACCACCGCCCCATAGACCTGCGAAAAGTTGTCGCCGCCGCGTCGCCCGCCGCCTTTGGGACCCGCACCCCACAGCATATGGTCTATTATTTTGGCCGCGAGATCGAGCGCTGGGCGGAGCATCGGGGCATCCCAATTATGAAGGGGACCCCGACCCATCACAGCAACGACATTACCCTTTCCAACTGCATGCTCATCGCCGGGTTGGTGCTGGACATGAATATCGATGCCCTTGCCCATGAAATGCTCCGCGCCCATTGGGTCGATGATTATAATCTCGACAATGAAGCGGATCTTGCAAGAATTGCCACGACTGTAAATCTCGATCCAAAACCGCTTCTGGATGCCGCGAGATCACCAGAGGTAAAAGCGATTTACCAGACCAATACGGAAGAGGCCATCGCGCGATCGATTTTCGGCTCCCCCACCTATTTTGTCGACGGCGATATGTTCTATGGCCAGGACCATCTGGACTTTGTTGAGCGGGCCATGACAACAGCTTATAAGGGTCAATGGCCTCAGTAAATACCCGTCTGTCCTCAAGTTTTAGTTGACTCAGTCAACTATATAAGTGCCATAGTTAACTAAAAGGAGGCACTTATGGTGGATATGACGGCACGCATCGACAAAGTCCGCGCCTTTAATCGCTTCTATACGAAGCATGTTGGCGCCTTGAATGAGAACCTGTTGAACAGTGAATTTACCCTCACTGAAATGCGGATATTGTACGAGCTTCATGCCCAAAAAAGCGTGAGCGCCGCGCAGCTCTCGAAAGAGCTCGGATTGAACGCCGCTTACCTCAGCCGCATCCTGAAAAAATTCAAATCGGGTGGCCTGATTAAATCGGTCCGCAGCCCCGATGATGCACGCAAATGGATGTTGACCCTGACCGAAAACGGCGAGACGGTTTTTGCGCCTTACACCGACGCCTCGCGCCGCGAGGTGGCGGCGGTGATGGATGTCCTGACCGAGCAGGAGCAATATCGCCTTCTCACCGCCATGGAGACCATCACCCGCATTATCGGGCCGGAGCCAGAGGTCAAACAACCGTACGTCATTCGCGATCATCGGCCCGGCGATATCAGCTGGGTGGTCCACCGCCATGGACGGCTGTATTTCGAAGAATACGGCTTCGACGATACGTTTGAATCCGAAGTCGCCAATATCGCCCAGGAGTTTCTGGAAAATTACTCTGCCCGAACAGAGCATTTCTGGATCGCCGAGCGTAATGGCATCATTTTAGGATCGGTTTGTTTGGTCAATGTAGATATTAACACGGCGCAGCTCCGCCTGCTCTATGTGGAGCCGGAGGCCCGGGGCGACGGGGTTGGTAAGGCACTGGTGGCGGAGTGCGTGAACTTTGCCCGCGCTGCCGACTACTCGAACCTCATCCTCTGGACCCAAAGCCAGCTCAAACCGGCGATAAAAATTTATGAAAACGCCGGTTTCCACCTCACCGATGAACATCCTCACCGCGGCTATGGCAGCGGCTCGCTGACCACGCAGATGTGGCAGCTCATCTTGTGAAGACAGAACATCTGGCCCTGGTCGCGGCGGCGCTGATGGCAATCATCGTTGGCGCCGCAATCGTGGCGACCAGTTCTATCGTCGCGGATGCCGGGCCCGTTACCATTGCCTTTTTGCGCTATTTCATCGGTGTCATCCTGATGTTGCCGCTGGCGTTGCGCCTGAAATGGTCCCCCGTTCCTGCCAAAGACCTCCTGCCCATTGCGGTTCTTGGAATATTTCAGTTCGCCGTTCTGATCGTGCTGCTAAATTTCTCGGTGATTTATATCGATGCCGGACTGGCAGCCCTGATTTTCGCGACCCTTCCCCTGCTGACCATAATCCTTGCCAGTGCCCTAGGGCAGGAACAATTTACCGGCCGTAAGTTCGTCGGCATCCTGCTCACCATCCTTGGCGTCGGCTATGCCGTGGGCGCGACCGCCTTTACCGAACCGCTCGGGCCCGGTGGATGGCTCGGTATTTTGGCGGCTTTTGCAAGCGCACTCTGCGGTGCCGCCTGTTCGGTTTTCTATAAACCCTATCTGATACGCTATCCAACGTTGCAAATCAGTATCATGGCGATGTCGGCTTCCGTCCTGGCCCTTGCCGGACTGGCGGTGATGGAAGGAATGCCCGCAGCCTTGCCGACATTTAGTATCGGCGTATGGGCAATCTTGCTGTTTATCGGCCTCGCCAGTGCCGGTGGATATTACCTCTGGCTCTACGCGCTCCGCCATGCGCTGGCGTCGAACGTCGCCGTCTTTCTCGGGTTCAGCCCCATCAGCGCGGCGGTGATCGCCGCCCTCTTTATTGCCCAGCCGCTAACCCGACAGGATATCATCGGCTCGCTTTTGGTGGCGTCGGGGCTGCTTATCTCTCTTTGGCAGCGGCGGGCGATTACACCGGCCGCAATTCCCTGAAAACCCACCGCTCCAATAAAGGAGTGAGATAGATGGGCACCTGATAGAAGGCGAGGAAGACAACAACGCCTGCAAAAATTTCGGGCGGCAGCACCGGGACCATCAGTGCGAAATTCCGGTTACCGCCGATCAGGCCGATGGTGGCGGCGAGCTTGCCGGGCTTGGCGAACTTGCCTGAAAACATATATTCAGACACCAGAGAAAAAAGAATGTTTGTCCCGAAATTGGCGGCCAGCGCAATGGCGCAGACCCAAAGAGCCATGGCCGGATTACCCAGCAGGACTTTGGTCCCCGGACCCATCACCGCCATCAGAAAGGCCAGCAGCAAAAATGTCGTCACACCGTCAAAGGCATGACCAAGACGCTGGGTACGGTCCGGCCCCAAGGCATAGCGCAGCGAGGAACCAACAACAATGGCGCCGCCAACAATATAGAGCAGCTTGATAAAAATTGCCCCGGCGTCCAGCTGGATATCAAACTCCGACGCCAGAATCAGGATCGGCGGCGCGATGAACGGTAGCAGGATAGCGCCAATCACCGTGGTATTCAGGCAGAGAGCGGAATCAAGCCCGATCATCAGCGAAATATTGGTGGTCGAGGCCAGCGGCGGCGCGCAAGCGAACATCATCAGCGCCAGCGCGATTTCCGGCGGTGGCGCGGTGAGTAAGATGATCCCCATCATCATCAGCGGCGAGATCAGGAACATGGCGAGCAGTACGATCAGCAGTAATTTGGGCCGCCGGATCTGTGCCAGCACCGCCGTGACATCGACCCGCAGAAATGCAATCCCGAGCAGCGCGGAAACCAGAAACGGAAAGGCTGGCATTAGGTAAGTATCAAGTTGCGGCAGGAAGAAAGCGACCACCACACCCGCCGCCAGAATAACCGCGGAATGTTTTCCAAAGAATGTCAGCAGCGACAGCATGGGGTGTTTTTATTCTTTCATTATGATGATCTGTAGGCACTCAAACCTGATCAGACAACCCTGCCAAATGCAATAGGATTTTATCCGAACTACCGCCTTGCCGTGAATAACAGACATTAGGACCCCTGGTCTGTATGCGGCCCATATTTCGGCTTTGTGCCAGAAAAAGAAGTTTCATGATTTCAGATAAAATTCCGGGTCGAGACCTCGTTTTTAGTCCGGACATTTATGAAGTCTGTGTTATAGCGTTTGACAGGAGCATCCTGGGTCGCCCGGTTGATGCCCTCGACCCGACCGTTGGTCCAGAGCTGTCTGACTTTTGCCCGTCTCTGTTCAATATCGCTTTTCTGGCCCCGCATGTGGAACATGTCGGTCATAAAGGTGGCGGTCGGTGAGAGATTCGAACTCTCGAAGGGCTTGCACCCTTACCGGTTTTCGAGACCGACGCATTCAACCACTCTGCCAACCGACCGCAAAGGCTAAATCTCTATTCTCTATCTGATCCAGAGAAGAAAGACCGCCGAAATCTGTAGAAAAGGGCTTTTAGCGCAAGGGATTTGCAGGCGCAAGCAGAGAATGGGCCAAAAACTTGTCAGGGCCCGCCTGAATCATGTTGACTTCGCCTATCCCATGGATATATTGCGCCCTTCAATTGCGGTACGCGAAGAGATCAGTCTTGGCGGCCCTTTCATTATGTTCGAAACGGATCAGTCATGTTTGCAGTGATCAAAACCGGCGGCAAGCAATATAAAGTCGCCAAAGATGATGTCATCAAAGTCGAGCGCCTCGCGGGCGACGCGGGTGATACTATTCAGCTGGATCAGGTTCTGGCCATTGGTGAAGACGGAGCCCTTTCTATTGGTGCCCCGATGTTGGAAGGCGCAGTTGTTTCCGCCACTCTTCTGGAGCAGGCCCGCGCTGATAAAATTATCGTCTTCAAGAAAAAGCGTCGTCAAAACTACCGCCGCAAGGCCGGTCATCGTCAGGATCTGACGGTTCTACGGATCACAGATATTTCCGCTAAGGGCGCGAAGAAAGCGGCTCCCAAAAAGGCCGCCGCACCAAAAGCAGAGGCAGCTCCAAAGGCCGCAGCCGCCCCGAAGGTAGAAAAGAAGGAAGCAGCCCCGAAAAAGGCGCCTGCCAAGAAAGCCGCGCCAAAGGCAGAGGCTGCACCGAAGAAAGAAACAGTTAAAAAAGCTGCGCCAAAGAAGGCGGCGGCCAAGAAAACCGAGGAGTAAGCTAAATGGCACATAAGAAAGCTGGCGGTTCAACCCGTAACGGTCGCGATTCTGCAGGCCGTCGCCTCGGCATCAAGAAATATGGCGGCGAAAAAGTCATTTCCGGAAATATCATTCTGCGTCAGCGCGGAACCAAATGGTACCCGGGAATCAATGTTGGCATGGGCAAGGATCACACCATCTTCTCCGTCATTGAGGGTAATGTTAAATTTACCAAGAAAAGTGGCGGTAAGATCTATGTATCCGTAGAGGCTGCGGCGTAACGCCTACCTCAAACGGCTAAAAGATTGAAGAAGGGGAATGGTTCGGCCATTCCCCTTTTTTGTTTTTGGGCAACGTCCCGGACCGCCTTTATGGGGTCGAAACACAGGTAACAGACAATGAAATTTCTGGATCAAGCCAAGGTTTATCTCCTCTCCGGCAACGGCGGGCCCGGCTCCGTCAGTTTCCGGCGAGAGAAATATATCGAGTTCGGCGGTCCCAATGGCGGGAATGGCGGGCGCGGTGGCTC
>NVRR01000227.1 GCA_002732675.1 Sneathiella sp.
AACAGCGCATTGTTGATCTTGGGCGGGAAACAGGGGTGAGAATTGTCGGACCGAATTGTGTTGGCCTGGTGAACACTACGCTTGGAGCCGGCCTCAATTTTATGCCTGGATTTTATAAAACCAAGCTAATCGATGGGCCAATTTCCATCATTTCCCAGAGCGGCGGCCTCGGCTATACCCTGTTTCAGGGGATGGAGCGCGGGGCCGGCATTAGCAAGTATCTCGCGTCAGGGAACTCCTGCGATGTCGATGTCTGCGACTATATCTCCTATTTAGCAGACGATCCGGGAACGAAAGTCATTGTTTGCCTTCTCGAAGGTGTGAAAGACGGCGCCCGTTTTGTCGAGGCGGCGCAAAAAGCCTATGATCGCGGTAAGCCGCTGCTGGTCTACAAGATGGGCGTCGGGGAACTCAGCCGGAAGACGGCAATGTCCCATACTGGGACGATGGTCGGCTCCCGAGAAGCATTCGATGCCGCGATTGCAAAAACGGGAGCGGTTGCCATCAAACGTCTTGATGGGCTGCTGGAGGCGGCGAATTTCTTCGCACGGGCTGGTGCGCCGCGGTCCGGAAAGGGCGTTGGTGTAATGGCGACCTCCGGTGGGGCCGCCGTGGTGACGGCGGACAAGGCGGAAGAACATGGCGTTGTGCTGCCGCCGCTCGCAAAAACAACGGCTGAGAAATTGAGCAAGATCGTACCCGGGTTCGGCGCCGTCGCCAATCCGTCCGATCTCACAGCCGAAGTCCTCAAAACGAAGGAAAGCTTTATTGGCTGCTTTGACGCTTTTGCGGAAGATCCGTCCTTCGATGCGATCATCGTTCCTCTGGTCTTCGCGAGTCCAGAAAGCTCTGGCACCCGGACGCCGATCATGTGCGAGATGGCTAGGCGAACCGGTCTGCCAATCGTCGGTATCTGGATGAATGACTGGCTGGAAGGACCCGGCAGTGAAGTACTGGATGCCGATACAAGGGCCTGTATTTTCCGTTCCACCGACCGTTGTTTCGAGACGATTGCCCTCTGGCAGGAATGGCATCGCCGCCGTAAATTGCCAAAAGAGAAAAAAATACAGGGCCGCCTCAGCCCGACATCGGCTACAGATAATGCGAAGAAAATTATAGGTGCAATGAAGCCCGGCGAGAAAAGCCTCGATGAAACAAAGGCGAAACAGCTGCTCGCCGAATACGGGATTGCCCCACTTAAAGAAGCCTTTGCCGCGACGCCTGACGACGCGGTGCGTGAAGCCAGGGCGATTGGTTTTCCGGTAGCGGTGAAAATTGTCTCGCCGGATATTCTCCACAAGACGGAAGTCGGCGGCGTTCGGCTGGGCTTGCCCGATGAAGGGGCGCTGCGCGCCGCCGTCGAGGAGATGATTAGCGCTGTCTCCGCAAAACTCCCTGATGCGCGTATTGACGGGGTCGTTGTGCAGGAAATGGCGCCGGATGGCGTCGAACTGGTGGTCGGGGCGACGATCGATGAGCAATTCGGGCCATTGATCGCGGTCGGGCTTGGCGGCACGATGGTCGAGATTTTGCAGGATACGGCGGTTCGCCTCGCTCCGCTCACGCCGGCAGATGTCGGTGAAATGCTCGCGGGCTTGAAATGTTATCCTCTGCTGACGGGCTTCCGCGGCAGCAAGTCGGTGAATTTGGAGGCAGTGACCGATTTGATTGTCCGTTTCTCGGAATTTGTATCTGATTTGCCGGACTATATAACGGAAGTTGATATTAATCCGGTTATCGCGACGACTGAACGGGCAGTCTGCGTCGACGCGCTCATCGCCGTTAATTTGAAAGGGTAGGAGCGGACACATGGGAAAAGCTATAGAGGAATTTAAAATTGGCGACGTGGCAATGAGCCCCGGCCGTACCATCACCGAAACGGACGTTGTTATGTTTTCGGGACTGTCCGGAGATACAAACCCGGCCCATACCGACGCGGTTCATTCGGCGAAAAGCCCGTTTGGCCAGCGCATTGCCCACGGCGCTCTGGTGCTGTCGATTGCAACGGGCCTAAGCGCCCGGATCGGCGATCTGGACGGCACAGCGCTCGCGGCACTTGGTATTGACGAGTGGCGGTTTCATGCGCCGGTCTTTTTCGGCGATACAATTTACCTGCGCAGTACCGTTCTGGAGGCGCGGCCTACCTCGAAACCAGATCGCGGTGTTCTGAGACGAAAAATGGAAATACTCAACCAGGATGGCGTGGTTGTCCAGAGCGGTATCCACAGCACAATGGTTATGACAGCCTCGGCCAAAGCGGCCAGCCAAGCGGAGAAATAAGAATGGAAACCACAAACCTTTTTGGACTGTCCGAGGAACAGAGAATGATCCGTGAGAACGTCCTCGATCTTCTGGAGCGGGTGATGCCGCGGGAAAAAATCAAACAACTGGATAAAGCCGGTGAATTTCCTTTCGAAGCCTATCAGGCGCTGGCCGAAGCGGGTTGGATGGGCCTCGCATATCCTGAGGAATTTGGCGGTGCGGGTGGCAGTAACAAGGATCTTGCGGTTCTGATCGAAGCGATGGCCTATCATTATGGCGGGATCGCGACCGCCTATAACACGACCATTGTCTATGCGGGCATGCATATCTGCCGTCATGCCTCCAAGGAAGTTCGCGAAGAACTCATGCCGAAGATTATCAATGGCACGGCAAAACTCGCTCTTGGATTGACCGAACCTGGCGCTGGCTCCGATGCAGCGTCTATCCAGACAAAGGCGGTTCGCGACGGCGATGAGTTTGTGATCAATGGGCAGAAACTCTATACGACCTGCGCACATGTTGCCGACTATCTGATCATCGTCACCAAAACCAAGCCGGGCGCCGGCCATAAGGGCATGACAATTTTCCTTGTCGATGCAAAACAACCGGGCGTGACTATTCGTCCGATCGACATGCTGGGCCGTCGTACAACCCACGCAAACGAGGTCTTCCTCGATAATGTCCGTACGCCTGCGAGCTGGATGATCGGTGAGGAGAATGAAGGCTGGAAGAACCTGATGGATTGCCTGAATGTGGAGCGGATGTGCATTGCTGCCGTTGGCGCCGGGAATACCTTTAAGATCCTTGATTACACGCTCGATTACGCGAAGGGGCGTGAACAGTTTGGCCGCGCAATTGGTAAATTCCAGGTTATCCAGCACAAACTTGCAGATATGCGGATCAAGGCGGAGACAAACCGATTGTTCCTCTATCGGGTCGCGGATCTGATAGACAGTGGCCAGAATGCGGTGATGGAAACCTCCATGGCGAAGGTTGTCGCGACCGAGAATAATTTCGAGGTCGCCAATATGGGAATGCAGATTTTCGGTGGCGCCGGCTATACCACTGCTTATGATATCGAAATGATGCTTCGGGACGCGCGTATTGGCCCCATCGGCGCGGGCACCAGCGAAATTCAACGCAATATCATCGCTAAACTGATGGAGCTTTAGACCCGGCCTAGCTGTTCGTGGATTGCCGGGAAAGGTTCTTATCCAAGAAATGAAAAGAAGGAACGAATAATGGGCCCGTTGTCAGGTGTGAAGATTGTTGAGTTCGGCGGCGTTGGTCCAGGACCCTTTTGCGCAATGCTGCTATCTGATATGGGCGCGGAGATTCTTCGCGTCGATCGCACGTCGCCAAGCGGGCTTGGCGTTGAGAAGGAAATCCGGTTCGATACCACGCGCCGCGGGCGCCGGTCCGTTGCGGTCGATATGAAAAGCGAAGGCGGCCGGGAAGTAGTCCATAGCCTTATCGCTCAGGCTGACGGTTTGATCGAAGGCTTCCGTCCAGGCGTCATGGAGCGGCTCGGCTTCGGTCCGGATGCCTGCTTCGCTTATAACCCGAAGCTTGTTTACGGCCGGATGACGGGTTGGGGGCAGGATGGCCCGCTTGCCAATCATGTTGGTCATGATATCAATTATCTGGCGATCAGCGGCGCATTGAGCATGATTGGTCGGCAAGGGCAGCCGCCCTCTATCCCGCTTAATCTGGTCGCTGACCTTGGTGGTGGCGGGCTTTATCTCGCGCTCGGTATTGTCGCCGCCTTGTTCGAGGCGAAAAGCAGCGGCAGGGGGCAGGTAGTCGACACCGCCATTCTCGATGGTGTAGCCTCGCTACTGACCACTTTCTATGGCTATACAAGCGGGGGCCTTTGGAATGAAGAGCGTGAGCACAATCTGATCGACGGCGGCGCGCCTTGGTACAACGTTTATGAGACGAGTGATGGGAAATACATTTCCGTTGGTGCAGTGGAGGCTAAATTCTACCGCGAACTTCTGAAAGCCATGGGCTTGGAAGGCGCTGAATTGCCGTCCCAGTTTGACCGCGCCGGATGGCCCGAGGCAAAGAAGGTTTTTGCTGATGTCTTCGGCACGAAGACACGGGACGAATGGGTTGCGGCAATGGAGGGGTATGAGGCCTGCTTCGCGCCCGTTCTTACCTTAAAGGAAGCCAGCCAGCATCCACAATATGTGAAGCGTAACGGATTCACGGCCATGGAGGGCGTCACGCATCCGGCGCCTGCGCCGCGCTTCAGCCGCACGCCTTCGCAAATCCAGGGCCCTCCCCATACGGATGGCGCGGATACCGATGCGGCGCTGACGGATTGGGGAATTTCGGCGGAAAAACTGGTGGCTCTTCGTAATTCCGGTTCCATCGCGTAACGGCGCGGGGAACAGTCTTACCATGGCCACCCCTTTCGCAAATGCTGGCGGCCCGGTGCGGCTTTTTCCGCAAGCGTGGGATGCCCGTATCGCCACTGTGAAGGGAGTGCTTCTCATCACGATGGCAATCGCTTCCGGTTGTCAGGGAATCTTTGGTATGACATGGCTGAAGTTCCCGATACTCGCGGGCATGATCCTTTATAGTTTCCTGATTGCCGTTGCCGGAACCCGGGTCGTCCGCATATTTCTATTGCTTGGGCTGATCTGTATCCCGCTTACCTTTAGTTATGTTGACGACGCCTGGAAGGTCATGGACGTGGGAAGCATTCGCGCCCAGCTGTTCCTGTCCTTCTTTACTGCGATCATGGTGCTTCGCGAGCCCGCCTTCCGCTCGCCGCTCCTGCAGGAGGCGGGCAAGATTATTGTCCGGCAGACTCAAAGGTGCCGTGTTTTACTGCTCCTGCTCAGTAGCCATTTGTACCATTTTCATTCTCATCGCCGGTGAGCGCACGGCGATGCCGATACCATAAAAGGGAGTTTCAGGATGCAGGATCTTTTGATCGATCAGCCCGCTAACGGCGTTGTCCGGCTCCGGATAAACCGGCCCGCGGCGCGTAATTCACTGTCCGTGGAACTCCGCAGGCAAATTGTTGCCGAGCTTGCACGTCTGGACGCCGATAAGAGGGTGCGGGCGGTTATTGTGGCGGGCGGAGAGAAAGTGTT
>NVRR01000228.1 GCA_002732675.1 Sneathiella sp.
AATAATGGCCGAAGCGACCGGCGACATCTTCGACTTTGGAAACACCGGTTTCGACGATTTCCCTTACATCCGAACCTGTCACTTCCACCAGAACCGTAACATTCCCAAAGGGCAGCTCCGTCAGCACATCTTTTCGGGTCAGAATAGTTCCTGCCTCATAGACCTTATCGCCCCGAATACCACCGCCATTGGTAAAACCAATATCGGCGCCAACTTCCTCTTTCATGGCATCAACAATCAGATTGGCGAAATTCGACTCGGTCGAGCGAACCGTGCCCCGCCGGGTGTCGAGGGACACCAGCGTCTTGCCAATGGCGATGCCCAGTTCCTTATCCAGCTGCTGTTCATATTTATCGACAATCGCCTTGATTTCCGGGTCCGGCAGAACACCACGATTGAGGATCATTCTCCAGCTCGGTAAAACCACAAGTTTTTTCTTGCCGCGCTTTTCAACCCACTCCACATCAAGGTCAACCACGCCAAGATACATGCCTTGTGATCCTGATTGCATGACTGTTACCCCATTGGCAACGAAAGTCGCGGGCACATGATCATGGCCCGCCAGAACCAGATGCAATCCCTTGACTGTTTCTGCGAGCTTTCTGTCTTCGGCGAAATCCATATGGGTGAGGGCGACAATAATTTCGGCGCCCTGCTCCTTCAGCGATTGAACCGAGCGATGGGCTGTCTCGAAAATTTCACCAAAAATAATCCCGTCGCCCGGTGACGACAAGTAGGCTGTTTCCGGTGTGGTAATGCCAAAAAACCCGACTTTAAAACCGCCGACTTCGATGATCACCATACTTTGCGCGCCCACGGCAAGCTTGCCGCTATGGTCAAAGACATTGGTGCCAAGCCAGGGAAAAGAAGACTCGCCCACCCGCGCCGTCATGACGTCGGGCCCGAAGTCAAATTCATGGTTTCCAAGGACGGCCACATCCGTGCCAACAGCATTCATCAGCTCAATCATCTGCGTACCTTTGGTCAGTCCGGAGAGGATCGACGGCGAAATCAGATCTCCGCCAAAAGTGGTGATGGCGTTAGGTGAGCGTTTACGCTCCTCCCTCAGCAACGTCATCAGCTCTGCAAAGCCACCGTGACCATTCACCCCCGATATCTGATCAAGGTCATTGGTGTGGAGGAACGTTAATCTCATCGGTTCCGCGATCGCGACGGAGCTCAGCAACACCAGCGCTGCGGCCAGCAGGAGATAAAATTTCCCGGAAAATAAACGTGATTTCATCGATATTCTCCCTTGTGCGTTTCTTGATCTCTTTTGTTATGTGATAAAGAGATGATACGCCTATATAGCCCCAAAAGGCAAAAATTTGCACGATTGCCCTGATGCCAAACCAAGGATTTTGACATGTTCCAGCTTCACTCCCGCCTCAATGCCGATACAACGCTGATTTTATCGCTGGACGTATGCCAGATTTTGCTAATGAACGATAGCCGGTTCCCCTGGATTATCCTGGTGCCTGCGCGGCCAGATTTAAAGGAAATCCATGACCTGTCTTCCGAAGATTATACCAAGGTAATGGCGGAAACCCTAAAATGTTCCGAGGTTATGGCAGCGCTTTTCGGCGCCGATAAAATGAATATGGCGGCGCTTGGCAATATGGTGCCGCAGCTGCATATCCATATTATCGCGCGATTTAAAGATGACGCCGCCTGGCCCGCGCCGGTATGGGGCGTCGGCGACGCCATCCCGTATACGGCATCAGACCTTGAAAAACGATCCACTCTCATCGGAAACGCTTTGTCCGCCTTATAGAACCTCATAGCCGAACTGCGCGGCAGTTTCGGTTAGCCATGTCCAGATATTCGGCGCGGTTGAGCGCGCAAATAACAGGTCATACTCGGCCTTGCCCTGCCGGATCAGCAAAACGGACAGGCCATGTATTTCGCTATAGGCATTGGCCCCTTCGGGAAACGCATCCTCCGACATATTGATCCGAAGGCCACGTTTCAGCACATCCCTGACTTTCGGTCCAGATAATCGCAAGGCACAGCGACTATGGCTCAGGGAAACAACACTTCCCTCCCCAGCGCTGATCATCGCCCGGAGAATATCTTCAGGTGCCGGCCCACCGTAATAAGCAAGCAGGCCCGGGCCTGGCCGAAGCAGGGTACCGTCCTTCAGGGCAACAGATTTCCCGGCTTCCGGAAAGTCACTTAACGTCAGTAATTCGAGGAACTTGGACTTGAGGGGTGTCGCGGCTCCGTCCCAGTACGAAATTTCCAGATACCTGAATTCTTTTATTTCTCTGATTGTTATGCCCGGTTCTTCAGTATTTACGCCAAATCGGCCGAGGATGCGATGCTGGCTTAGGGGGGATTTGCGTTCAAGCATGTAATCTCTCCCCTTCGGGATCAAAGAAATGCGGCGAACAGACTTTCACATCAACACTTTGATTATCCAGCGCGCTGACGGCCCGAATGATCGTTCCCGCGCGCGCACGCCCTTCGGCCAGCAGGGCCAGGGCGATATGACGCCCAAGCGCCGGACTATAAGTCACCGATGTCACCTGCCCAAGGCCATGTCCGGCGGGCTCGGTGCCATCTCCTTCAAACAGAAGATATCCGGCCTTTAATGCGACCATCCCATCTATGGGGGCAAGCCCAACAAGCTGCTGACGGTTTGGGACGCATAACCCTTCGCGCGATTTAAGGATATTCCCGACATACGGCTTTTTGCTACTCTGCATGCCGCCAAATCCAAGATCATCTGCCGTTGTCCGGCCATCTAGCTCCGGCCCGGCCACATGACCCTTTTCGATGCGGAGCGCCCCCAGCGCCTCGGAGCCATAAAGGATAAGTCCGTGCGCCTGCCCACCCTTGATCAGCTGATCCCAGAGTATACTGGCATAGCCCGCGCGGGTATAAACTTCATACGCCAGCTCGCCCGAAAAACTAAGTCGGCAGATCCGTATCGGCAGGCCATCGCTTTCAAATTCAAGAACGCCCATATGCGGCACGGCCTCGGTGCTGAAATCAATACCCGGAAAGCTCGACATCAGAATATCACGACTGTTTGGCCCGGCGACGGCAAGCGCGCCCCACTCGTCCGTGACGGATGTCAGATGTACTTTTAGATCAGGCCAGTCCACTTGCAACAGATATTCCAGATGCCGCATGACCGCGCCAGCGCCGGTGGTCGTCGTCGTCATAAAATACTGATGTTCGCCCATGCGCCAGGTGGTACCATCGTCCATCACCATCCCGTCGTCGCGCAACATCAAGCCATAACGCGCCTTGCCAACGGCCAACATCTTCCACCCATTGACGTATACGCGATTGAGGAATTCAGCCGCGTCCGGCCCCTGAATATCGATCTTGCCAAGGGTTGAGACATCGACCATACCAGCGGTTTTACGGACCTCCCTGGCCTCTCGGATATAGGCCGCTGTTACATCCTCTCCGGCTTTCGGATAGTACCAGGCCCGTATCCAGTCTCCGGCCTCAATAAATTCGGCGCCAGCGCGTTTATGACATTCATGAAACGGACTCAGCCGGGTCGGACTAAATTCAGCGCCGATATTTCTTGCGGCAAGAGCACCGATGGTAAGCGGTGTATAGGGCGGCCTAAAAGTCGTAGTGCCCATCAATGCCCGTTCCTGACCACTTATATCGGCCATGACCTCCAGGGTATTCACATTCCCCGTCTTGCCCTGATCCGCAGCCATCCCCTGCGTGGTATAACGCTTCATATGCTCGACGGATTTAAACCCTTCGAGCTGCGCCTGGGCGATATCGTCACGGGTCACATCATGCTGGAAATCAACGAATGCTTTGCCAGAATTCTGATGCGAAGAGTGCATTGCCGGAGCCGAAATGCCCGCCACAGCTGCCTTGAAACAACGCGGTGCGGTCTTAATATCGCCCAGCAGATATTTCACGACTTTCCGCGCATGGGAAATCGCGGCATCTGTATCCAAATACCCGGCAATTGCGCCCGCGCAGCCATGGCCACCGGCCATACATTTGCCCGGTAGATAGCTGTTCGATCCCGCATCAAAGACCGGTTTAATACCCGTCTGACTTTGCAAATGAACCACCGGCGACCAGCCTGCGGACTGGATCAATGTATCGCAGTCCAGCCAAATCCCTTTCCCGCCGGGCGCATCCTCTCGCGTGTGGATCAGCACCTTGCGAACACGGTGTCGTCCTGCAGCCTCGGTTACGACATAATCAGGATAGAGAGGAATGCCGAGCTCTCTGGTAAGCTGATGTAACTTGGGGGGCACATCCCGCCGCTGATCAATGATCGCAGCGACAGTGATGCCTTTGCTATGGAGCGCGACGGCAGCATCATAGGCGCTGTCCTGATTGGTATAAACAACGACGCGTGATCCAACCGCAACGCCGAAGCGATTGAGGTAATTTTGTGCGGCGCCAGCCAGCATAATACCCGGCAGATCATTGTTGCTAAAAACGAACGGCCGCTCCAGCGCGCCGGTTGCCAAAACGACCTTCTCCGCCCGTATGTGACGTAGTCGCTGACGCGGTATATGTTTGTTTTGCTGCTTCACATGATCCTGCACCCGTTGCAAACAGGCGACAACGTTATTTTCGTAATAGCCGGATGCGGTCGTCCGGGTTAGTATTTTTATATTCGGAAATTCATCCAGTGCCGCGCGTGTCTTTTCAAGCCAGATCGCGCCCTCGCCTCCCTCATAGAGCAATGCACCGCCCAGCAGATAATCCTGCTCCACCAGCATGACCTGTTTGCCGGCCTCGGCGGCGACCAGTGCCGCCGTCAAGCCCGCGGGGCCGCTGCCCACCACCAGCATATCTGTATGGTCATGGACATGCTCATAGCTATCCGGATCGGGGAGATGCGTCCCCTTGCCCATCCCGGCGGCGCGACGGATGAGCTTCTCGTAAAACTCCCAGGCCCCAGCGGGCCACATAAAGGTTTTGTAGTAAAACCCCGCCGAGAGGAAACGGGAAATCAGTCCGTTGACGGACATAACGTCAAAAAGCAGGGATGGCCAGCGGTTCTGGCTTTTTGCCGATAAGTCTTCGTATAATTCCTGCGTCGTCGCCTGGACATTTGGCGTCAGGCGGCCAAGTTCTCCGAGTTCCACCAGCGCGTTTGGCTCCTCGACACCGGCAGAGAAAATACCGCGCGGTCGATGATATTTGAAACTCCGCCCGACAAGATGACGGCCATTGGCGAGCAAGGCAGACGCCAAAGTATCGCCTTCAAACCCATGTAATTTCCGGCCATCAAATCGAAAGGATATCGGCTTCAGTCGGTCAACCCGCCCTCCCGATATCCGGAATTTTTGCCGGGCCCTATTCATTCGGCATCTCC
>NVRR01000229.1 GCA_002732675.1 Sneathiella sp.
GCATTATTCATGACGACAATCTTGTCGCCCATCTGCATGGCTTCCAGCTGGTCATGGGTCACATATACGGTCGTCGCCTTCATCCTGTTATGCAGGGCCCGCAACTCCTCGGACATATGCTCGCGAAACTCCGCATCCAACGCGCCCAGGGGCTCATCCATCATGAAGGCCTTCGGATTACGGACAATCGCCCGGCCCAGCGCCACCCGTTGCCGATCACCACCGGACAACCCGCCAGTCGGCCGGTCAAGAATATCTTCAATCCCGAGAATTGCGGCGACTTCCGCGACTTTGGCTTTGATGTCGGCGCGGCTCATGCCCTGGGACACCAATGGGTACTGTATATTCTTGCGGACATTCATATGCGGATATAGCGCGAACATCTGAAACACAAAAGCGATATCGCGTTTTGAAGGCGGTTTCTGGCTTATTTCCTCGCCATCGAGATATATCTCGCCGGATGTCGGCAGCTCCAGCCCGGCAATCATCCGCAATGTCGTTGTCTTACCGCAGCCCGAGGGGCCGAGCAGCATGAAGAACTCGCCATCCTCAATGGTGAAGGAGGATTCCTTCACGGCGGTAAAATCACCGAAATCCTTGCGCAAGTTTTTAATGACAATCTGAGCCATGGGCTATTCCCGAAAATGGCTGACAATGATGAACATCACCGTGCCAACCAGGGTTGTTATGAACGAATAGGTAAATCCCCAGAGAACGAACGGCTGCATCAGCATAAACACACCGAGGGCGATGAGAACGGTCGCCAGCATTTCCCACGGGCCGCGACGAAGCTTCAGTAGGCCATTGAAAAAATTGCTCATTTTCGCACCGCCCCAAATGTAATGCCGCGCAATAGATGCTTGCGCAACATAATGGTGAAGACCATCACCGGGATGAGGAAAATCGTCGCTCCGGCGGCCACCGCTGGCCAGTCAAGCCCGCCGACACCGATGATGGTCGGGATAAAGGGCGGCGCCGTCTGTGCGGTGCCGGAGGTCAGCAGAACGGCGAAGGCATATTCATTCCACGAAAAGATCAGGCAGAAAATGGCGGTCGAGGCAATACCCGTCGCCGCTTGTGGCAGAACCACCTTATAGAAGGCCTGAAAGCGGGTGTAGCCATCGATCAGCGCCGCCTCCTCGTATTCGCGCGGGATCTCATCGATAAAGCCCTTGAGCAGCCAGACCGCCAGCGAGATATTGACCGCCGTATACAGCAGGATCATCCCCAAATGCGTATCCGAGAGCCCGAGATTGCGATACATCAAGAAGATCGGGATCGCCACCGCAATCGGCGGCATCATTCGCGTCGACAGGATAAAGAACAGAAGATCGTCGGCCATCGGTATTTTAAATCGCGAGAAGGCATAGGCCGCCAAGGTGCCGAGGAAAATACTCAAAAATGTCGAGCCAAAGCCAATGATAACAGAATTCATAAACCGCTGACCGAACTTCGACGGACCGACGATGACCATGCCGCGATTGCGGACAATCTCATGGGCGAAATTTGTGGGCGGCGGCAGGGCTGCCAGCGTCTCCTTGCTGACCCGCGTGCGCGTTGTGAAAAGATTGACATAGCCTTCCAGCGACGGCTCAAAAAGCACTTTGGGCGGATAGCTGATACTGTCGGGCGGCGTTTTCAAGCCGGTCATCAGGATCCAGGCCAGAGGGACCAGGGTAATCACCGCATAGAGGATAACCAGGGTGCCCGCGACCCATTTCACCATGCTACTGGATTCGGTTACAGAATAGCTCATCTTTCCTTCACCTTATTCAGCGCCTTGACATAAATCGACGCCAGGCCAAACACCGTAACAAACAGGATAATGGCAATGGCACTGGAATAGCCGGTTCGCCATTTCTCAAACGCCTCCCGCTTCAAATGGATGGACGCGAGCTCAGTGGTCGAACCCGGCCCGCCCCCTGTCAGCTGCACCACCAGATCAAACATCTTGAAATTCTCGATCCCGCGGAAAAGAACGGCCAGCATCAGGAAGGGCAGGACCATCGGGATGGTTATGGTAAAAAACTGCCGGAGCTTTGATGCCCGGTCCACCTCCGCCGCTTCATAGATATAGTCCGGGATTGAGCGGAGACCGGCGAGGCAGATCAGCATCACAAACGGCGTCCACATCCAGGTATCGACGATAACAATCGACCAGGGCGCCAGATCAACAGAGCCCAGCATCTCAAAACTGGAAGCGTCCTTGCCGGACAGAAAGCCAATAACATAATTAAACAGGCCAATTTGCGGCTGATAGAGGAAGGTCCAGAAATTCCCGACAACGGCGGGAGACAACATCATCGGCAGGACAATAATCGTCGTCCATACATCATTTCCCTTGAATTTCTTGTTGATCAACCAGGCCAGGGTGAAGCCGATTAAAACCTGAAAAAAGATCGTCCAGAACAGGAAATGTGCCGTCGCCTGCATGGAAAGCCAGACATCGGGATCGTTGAGGATACGTTCGTAATTACTGAAGCCAACATAGTCCACCACCCGATTTATGCGGTTCGCTTTAAAATTGGTAAAGCTCAAATTGACCGTCCAGATCAACGGGAAAATGTTGACGGCCAGCAGCAGGAAAATTGTGGGTCCAACGAAAATCCAGGCGATGGCGCGATCGGAAAGGCCCTTGATTTTGCGTGCAAGCAACACTGGCGTTGCTCCAGCAACACGATCTACAGTCTTTTCAGACATCGTTCAAATCCTGACGAAATGGTGGTTATGCAGGACCGAACTCATAAGAGGCCGGCCCTGCAACGGAAAAATCGGACGGGAGAAAACGCGTCCGGTAACGCTTAAAGCTTACCTTCTTCCTTGAAGATTTCCGTCCAGTCTGCAACCAAGAGATCAAGTGCTTCCTTGGCCGTCCCCTTATCGGCAACAATATAGTCATGCATGCGTTTCTGCATGGCGATGAGAAGTTCCGCATAGGCGGGTTCCTGCCAAAAATCTTGCACATTCTGCATGGCCAACAGGAAGTCCCCGGCAAAAGGCGCGCTGTCTATAAAGCCCGGATCATTCAGAACCGAGTTATGCGCGGAATAGCCGCCAAGGCCCCACCATTTTGCCTGTACGTCAGGCTGGGCGAACCATTTAATATATTCAAGCGCGGCTTCCTGTTTGTCGGAATAGGCAATGACAGAGATTCCCTGTCCGCCCAAAGTCGAGCCCTCGTTATTCTGAGGAGGATTAACGAAGAAATCTATCTTGTCCCCGCCCGTAATTGGGTCCGCGTAGAGGCCCGGGAAGAAGGCGAACCAGTTCATGGCCATGGCCACCTGACCGGATTTAAACGCGTCCAGGCTCTCCCCCATATAGGCATTGGTATAGCCCGGAGGTGTCGCGGTTTTATAAAGTTCTTTGTAGAATTCCAGTGCTTCCACAGCTTCTGGAGAATTCACAGCACCTTCCATATCATATTTTCCGGGGGTGTTTTCGTACTTGAAGCCCCAGGGATACAGCGCGCCTGTGACGCCCATGGTGATGCCTTCTGATCCGCGTTCGGTGAAAATGGCGGCGCCGTATACGGTTTTTCCGTCAATTTCACGCCCCTGGAAGAACTGGGCAATTTCCAAAAGTTCTTTTTGTGTTTTGGGCTCGCCCAGCTCACGTCCGGTTTTTTCCTTAAAGGCTTTGCGAATATCATCCCGCGCGAACCAGTCTTTGCGATAGAACCAGCCGTTCGCGTCGCCCATGGCAGGGAGTGCGTAATAATTTGGCGTGCCTTTTGGCCATGTAGAGTAGGCATAAACGGTCGCTTCAGCGAAATCGTCCATGCTGATATTTTCTTTATCGAAAAAGTCATTCAGTTTCACATAATGGCCATTTTCGGCGCCGCCACCAATCCACTGGCTGTCCCCGATCAACAGATCACAGAGTTTTCCGCCGGAATTCAGCTCATTGAGAATACGGTCAGCGAAGTTCGGCCAGGGCACAAATTCAAAGCTCATCTTATGACCACTTGATGCCTCGAACTCCTTGCTGAGTTCCACAAGCGCGTTTGCCGGATCCCACGCCGCCCAGCAGAGTGTTAGGTCATCAGCCTGAGCCGGGGTTGCTATCGCGGCCGCAGATAGTGCCAGGGCACCAGCAGCTGCTAGTTTCAAAGTTTTCATTATTTCTCTCCCAAATTGGACATCAAGCGAGATAACAAGATTGCTTCCTGATTCACTTTTTAGTCTCTAACAGCGTTAATGAGGTGCGTACCTCATGTCAAGCCGTTTTCGAGGTGCGTACCTCATTTCCTAGTAGAACAGCCATTGTGAATGATGAGACGGTCTAATTAAGGACGGACCAAGGCCCTAGGTTTCATTCCATTCATCGCCGAGTAATTCGGGATCACTATATTCATAGAAATCCGCCAGATGTTCGGATTTTGCGTCGTTAAAAAATTTGACTACCAGAGCATTTATCAGCCGCTCCGCCCCAATATTGACCCCGGGGATATCACTGCTTACCGCGGCATGGGTCATCGTCGTTGCAGCGTTGAAGAGATGTATCTGGCTCAGAAAAGGCGCTGACCCTGGCTGTTTTTCCAGGAGCTCAAATCCGGCCCCAAGATAAGGAAACCGGCCAAGTTCCGGATATTCTATGTCCTCGGGTGGCCGGTACCGATCCTGCCACAGCAAAACCTGATCGGCGAACGCAGAAAATTCCTGCTGATCCACGATGTTAATGGCGTAGCCCGTCCCCAGAATAACAAAATCTGCCTCATAGGTTCCGTTCGGGGTGGTGAGCTCAACCTTCTCGTCCCGCGACCTCGCCGCCTCGACCGGACAACCGAGGTGGAGGTGAAAATTTTCAAATGCCTTGAGGCGCAGCATGGACGCGCGGGGCGCAGCGATTTTGGTGGCGAAACCATGTTGCAGGAAACGCCAGCGTGTCTCGTCGTTGAGGTAATTGAACCCTCTGAAGAAGCCCGGATAAACGCTACTCTTGAATTTATTAAGCCGCGGTATAGTGCGCGCGCGCATCAGCAGATGAACCTCTTTCGCGCCAGTTTCCAGCGCCTCAGCGGCGGCATCGACGGCGGACGCGGCGCCGCCAATGACAATGACCCGCTTGTCTTTGAGCCGTCCAAAATCGATGGCGTCTTCCGTATGGGCGTAGGCCGTGTTTGGTAGATTTTTAAAGGCGGAAGGCAGCCTTGCTCCGCCGAAGGCTGCGCGCCCTGTCGCCAGAACCAGCCGACGTGTCAGCACCGCAAAGGATTTTCCAGATGCTTCAAGATGGAGACGAAGCAGCCCGCCTTCACTCTCAATCCGCCGAAGCTCAAATTTGTTTTCCGTCGGAATATCGAGGACATGACGGTA
>NVRR01000230.1 GCA_002732675.1 Sneathiella sp.
ATATACGCCTGACAACGACAACCACCAAAATCTTTTTCTTTCTCATCACAAGAACGACAAGGTTCTGTCATCCAGCCGAGGCAATCAGCGCGCCATTGATCGAGCGTTACGAAAAGGATATTTGGTTTCTGCATCTGATCCCCTCCCTCATGACCGCCAACTTGCCCGCTCTGTCAACGGGGTACAGGAGAACTATGACATTACTATTTACCTGCTTGCTGAACAGAGGCCGCCAGATCCACCGCCATACGCCCCAGCAACTCACTTAACGCGTCGACATAGCTGTTGTAATTCCCTGCACTTGATGGGGTTTCATATTCTTTTGCATTTCGCAAAAGGATCTGACCGTCAGTTAGTCGCCTGACATGCCAACGGGCGGACAAATAGGCGCGGCCGTCATCCGATTGGGTAATGTCAACAATCTCGACAGCGATCTGAAGGGATTCCTCGTCGGGCCTAAAATCCGCAGGATAGGGAAAGACTTTCTTCTCTCCAATCAGTGTCGCGACATTGCCACTCAGCACCCGTTTTATACCATCGCCCAACGGCTCCGCCCAGTGATCGAAATCCGCCACCGTTATTTTTGACCCTGACCCGAACGTCACGATCTGGGCGCGATCTGCATATCCCGGTATCTGGACCGGGCCAACGCCGACGTTAATTTCGGGATTGAGGTTGGAGATTTCCGGCGGCGGTGTCAGGTCGCCCGTTGTTTTCAGGACATAGAAATTTGTCGGCATGGATGGCCCGACAATCCCCGAACAGGCCGTCACGGCGAAAGCCAGACAGACGAATGCCATAAATTTTTTCATGCTTCGTTCTCCAATACTCTGCTTTCCCGTCTCATCTTTTACCGCTGATCAGCGAGCTCGGGTTTCGTTCCAGAAAATCCGCAAGACCGCGCACCGCCCGGCTGGCTGCGGCCAGTTCCTGCAGCATCACCGTCAAGTCATACTTAAGTGGCGATCCGTCGGCAATCAGACTGTTGGCATTGCTGAACAGACGTTGCGCTGCAACCAGAGTGGCATCGACCTTTTTCACTGCGCCCCGCGTCTCGTCCAGGGTCATGTTAAACCCGGGCAATGTTTCCGAGCTGACATTCTTGGCAATGACCTGAACCGATACTGCCAGTTTGGTATATTCCTTGATCATCGCTTGCAGGTCGCCGGAATTTATAAATTTATCAATGCCTTCGACGGTATTTGTCAGGCTGATACCAAGCTCATCAATAGGAATTTTTTCAAATTTTGCCACCAGTTGAGCGACGGAATTGGTGATTTCATCGATATCCGTTGGGACCGTCGGAATTTCCGGATACTTTTTACTTTTGGCGACATATACGGCCGGTTTGTCCGGGATCAGATCAAGATCGATAATCAACTGGCCTGTCAGGAAGTTAGATGATTTCAATTTGCCCTTCAAACCGCGATGAATGAGGCCACTGACAACCTGTCGCC
Organism: Sneathiella sp.; assembly: GCA_002732675.1. GTDB lineage: Bacteria > Pseudomonadota > Alphaproteobacteria > Sneathiellales > Sneathiellaceae > Sneathiella. The sequence goes on from NVRR01000230.1 coordinate 1,458, forward strand.
GAAGCTTGCCAGCCTCAACCACCGACAGGATTTTAGTGCCGTCGTCGGTTAAATTAATGCGTTGCGGTTCAATCTCAATCAGGACGGGGATGTAATATTTTTTGTTTTCTTCATCGATTTCGAGGGCAATATTTCGAACACCACCAATCTTTATCCCTTTGAATTCCACTGACGCGCCAACCGCTAGCCCACTGACCGAGCCATCAAAATACATAATATAGACAACTTTTTCTGTGTATTTGGCGTTATTTTTGGCCGCTACATTGTCATACAGCTTGAATTGGTGCCCTTTTTCCGCCTTGAAGGTATTTTCGTAAATCTTCAAAGTGTCAAATTCCACCGCGCCGGCAATCAACGACTGGAGTGATTCAGCACCGACCTCAACACCAGACGTAGAAACAGAAATATTCACACCGCCCGCGTTCCAAAAATTGGTCCCCTCCAGGACCAGTGCGTCAAATGGGGCTTTTACGAAGGCAAATAAATCGACCGCATGATTGTCTTTCGCCAGTTGATATCCAAGCACTTTACCAACCTGCAAGCCTTTATAAATAATAGGCGTTCCACGATCTATATTGCTGAGTTTACCGGTAGAGAGAATAAACTCTGTCCCCTTGTCATTGGACGTAATAACCGGCGGTGTGGCAAGGCCGTTAAATTGCTTCTTCTTCTCCCCGCCCTCGCCCGGATCAATTTCAATGAACGAACCTGAAAGGATGGTCTGTAATCCGGTGATACCCTGAAGTCCAATTTTTGGCGATACAATCCAGAACCGTGCCGTTTCCGTCAGGTATTTATCAGCAACCTTATCAACTTCGACGACCAGGCTCACCCCCTTGTCATCATCCAGAATGTCGATACGGCTTAATTGCCCAATATTAACGTCTTTATATTTCAGCAGGGTTTTCCCCGGCTCCATACCTTCCGCATTTTCAAAGGTGATAGAAATCTCTTGCCCTTTCTCGACAAAGGTTTTGACGATCAGAAAGGCGGCGACGCCAAGCGCAATGATCGGCACCAGCCAGATACTCATCAGACTCGCGTAGCCGCGCCGGACTTTCGCCTTAGGCGGTTCCTGGTTATCAGTTTCTGTCATCTTCTTCCCTCGAAACATCCCAAATCAAACGCGGATCAAAGGCCATAGCGGCAAACATAGTGATAATCACCACCGCCGCAAACGCAATCGCCCCGGGCCCAGCCGTCACGGTGGCTATGGACTGGAGTTTTACCAACGCAATTAAAATTGAAATCATAAATATATCAATCATCGACCAGCGCCCAACAAATTCTGTAAAGCGGTACAGCACCGATCGTTGCCTGAGTGCGCGCGTTTTCTTCATCCGGACAGAAAGGACAAGAAAAAGCAAAGCAACGATCTTGAAAATCGGGACTAATACGCTGGCGACGAACACGATAACGGCGATCGTCCACTGCCCTCCCTGAGCCAATTCGATGACACCTCCCATAATTGTGTTCGTGGTCGCCTTGCCAAAGGAAACCAAGGTCAATACGGGATAAATATTTGCCGGGACATAAAATATTGCCGCTGCAATCAATAGCGCCAGGGTCCGGTTCAGGCTATTGGGTTTGCGGCTATGAAGCCTCGCATCACATCTTGGGCAATGCGCAGAATGAGCAGTAATATAGTCTGTGGACACAAGCAGTCCGCATATATGGCACGACATTGCATTCATGGACTGGGCTGTGGGCGCCAATACAGTCATGCTTTGAGCTCCTTCAAACGCCGCCAAATAGCCGAGTCGTCCAGGGTCATATAGGCCATGACCACAGCCGCGACCATCAGAACAAAAGCAACCAGTGACAACCCGACGCTCACATCGGCGAAATCACTCAGCTTCACAAAGGCGACAATGATGCCGAGAATAAAAATCTCCGACATGGCCCAAGGCTTAAGATGCGTCAGCAGCCGTATTTGCACTTTGACATTGGTCGGCGCTATATTCAGCCGCATCGGCAGTAATACACTGATCAAAACGATCAGCACCATCAGTGGCGCAACGATACTGGCGACAAACACCACAAGACCGAGTTCCCAATACCCGGCGTCCATAAATGCAATAGCACCGTCAATCAACCGGTTTGACTGTGATTGGCCGTCCAACTCAAAAGTGAGCAAGGGAAACATATTGGCAAGAATAAAGAAGAATAGCCCCGTGATCGCGAAAGCCAGCGAACGGTCCAGGCTATTACGATGCCGTACATACAACAGGGATCCACATCGGATACAATGCCCCTGCTCTCCGTCCTCGATTTCCGGCACCGAATGAACAAGGTCGCATTCCGGACAGGCAACCAACGCCTCCGTATACCCTGCGGCCATTACATCATTCTCGATCGCAGCACCCTCCCCCACAAAACAACACGCAACTTAACACCTATGTCTCAATCTCATCTGTACATAGCCAAAATTAACTTTAGTTCCCTCGTGCCCACCATTCAACGGAATTCGAAAATCCTTTCGCAGGCCGTAGGATCAGTCAGCATTTGGAAAAACGAAAGACCTACATTAAAATGCGAGAAACGTTGCTATTGAAATGTGATAAATGCCGTATACTTATAATTTAACAGTAAAATTAATATAATATCGGTATTTTACATTTTTTTTTGTTTAATAGGGTTGTTTGAGCTTGTTATACCCTTAAATATTCGGTAAGCCCTTGCGCACTAGATATGCCCGAACAGGCGTTTGAAGCAGAAACGAGACATGATGGACAGCACGCGATTAACACATCTTCGCCAGTTGGAAGCTGAAAGCATCCATATTTTCCGGGAAGTTGTTTCTGAGTTTGAAAAGCCGGTCATGTTGTACTCCATCGGTAAGGATTCTGCTGTGCTGCTGCATCTGGCGCGCAAGGCCTTTTATCCATCGCCCATCCCGTTTCCGCTTCTGCATGTCGATACCACCTGGAAGTTCAAGGAAATGATCGACTTTCGGGAAAAAATGATACGGAAATATGATCTGAAATTGTTGGTTCATATTAATCAGGAAGGCGTGCAGCGCGGCATCGGCCCCTTCAGCCATGGTTCCGCCCTACATACGGATATTATGAAGACTGAGGCGCTCAAGCAGGCGCTCGACAAGTATAAATTCGATGCGGCCTTTGGCGGTGCCCGGCGAGATGAAGAGGCCTCCCGTGCCAAGGAGCGGGTTTTTTCCTTTCGAACTGAAAATCATCGCTGGGATCCCAAGAACCAGCGCCCGGAGCTGTGGAACCTCTACAATGGCCGCGTTCGCAAGGGCGAAAGCATCCGTGCCTTCCCCCTCTCCAACTGGACGGAGCTGGATATCTGGCAATATATTTATATGGAAGATATTCCCATTGTGCCGCTCTACTTCGCCAAGGAACGCCCGGTGGTGGAGCGCGACGGCATGTTGCTGATGGTCGATGATGACCGCCTGCCGCTGGAACCAAACGAAACACCGATGATGAAGTCCATCCGCTTTCGGACTTTGGGCTGCTACCCTCTGACGGGTGCCGTCGAATCCACGGCTTCTAGCTTACCGGAAATAATCCAGGAAATGCTGGTGGCGCGGACATCCGAGCGCCAGGGGCGCATGATCGACAAGGATCAGGCGGGCTCCATGGAGAAGAAAAAACAGGAAGGGTATTTCTAATGAACGCCACACCTGAAATCACTCGCCAGGAAATCGATGACTATCTCAAAAGCCAGGAGAAGAAGGATCTGCTGCGCTTTATTACCTGCGGCAGCGTTGACGACGGAAAAAGTACCTTTATCGGCCGCCTCCTCTGGGATTCGAAACTATTGTTCGAAGATCAACTTGCAACCCTGACC
>NVRR01000231.1 GCA_002732675.1 Sneathiella sp.
TCTCCGTCATAAATGCGCGGACCGGCCAGGGCAATATCCAGCGCCCCGGCCATGGCCGCTTCGGGCCATCCGGCGTTAAGACTGCGATGAGTCGACGCATCCGCCAGCATGGCGCGAAAAGCACGATATCCATTAGCACCTGGCGAGAGATAAGCGGCTACCACAATCAAAAATCCGCTCAATCGCGCGGGCAGATAGTTGACGGCATCGTCGAGACGCGCCGCAACTTTTCCAAAATATTCGTACCGTTCATTCCGGTGCCCGATCATACTGTCGAGAGTATTAACGGCCTTGTATCCACACAATCCCGGCAAGCCCAACGAGGTAAACCAAAAGATGGGCGCGACAGTCCCATCCGAGAAATTTTCGGCAAGAGATTCTATGGCGGCACGGGAAATGGCGCTCTCATCAAGGGTCTCCGGATCCCGTCCGACAATATGCGCAACAGCCGCGCGGCCGCCTTCAAGGCTCTGGTCAAGCCCAGCCGCAACGTCGCGCACATGATCCCACAAGCTGCGCCAGGCAATCAGACTGCTGGCGAGAAGGGCAATCAGGATCATCCCCAGCGGATATTGATTACATATACTGGCGACCCAATAGCCAACAAACACCGCGAGCCCCACAACCAGCAAGGTCACATTGGCGCCATTGGCAATGCTCGACATTTTCGACGCATCGGAAGAGTGCGTAAGCTTGTCCGCAAAGGCGATTGGTTTACCGATCAGCACCACAGGATGCGGCACGAAACGGTAAAACCATTTCGGATCGCCAACCAGCGCGTCGATTACAAAGGCGAGCAGCACAATAACCGCCGGAGTATAAAAAGCCGAACTGGATGTAAAGATCATGGAGGACATGGGCGCAAGATGGTATGGCCTGCCCAACGCGTCAATCCCGAAATAAATAGCGGCGATATTTATCGCCCGATAACTGGAGACTGAAATGACTGGAAAATATGGCGTAATGGTCTGCGGGCATGGCAGCCGCGATGGCGGTGCCGTCACCCAATTTGCCGCTGTTGCCCGCGGGATCGCCGAGCGGCTGCCAGACTATGATGTGGATTCGGGATTTCTGGAGTTTGCAACACCAATCATCCGTGACGGCCTTGATCGCCTCCAAGCGAAAGGCCACAAGCATATTCTTGCTATTCCGGGGATGCTGTTCGCCGCCGGCCACGCAAAGAATGATATCCCGTCGGTGCTCAATCGCTATGCCGCCGAACAAGACGGTCTGACCATATCCTATGGGCGGGAGCTTGGCATTGATCCTAAAATGATCCGCGCCGCTGGCGACCGTATCAGGGAGGCCCTTGTCGGCGCTGATGACAGCGTGCCGATGCATGAAACCATGCTGGTGGTAGTCGGGCGCGGCGCGTCGGACCCTGACGCCAACTCCAACGTGACCAAAGTCATGCGGCTCCTCTGGGAGGGGCTCGGCTTTGGTTGGGGAGAAACCGTCTATTCCGGTGTTACCTTCCCACTGGTGGAACCGGGGTTGGAGCATGCGGCGCGGCTTGGCTATAAGCGGATTGTCATCTTTCCGTATTTCCTGTTTACCGGCATTCTGATCGACCGCATCTATGACCACAGCGATAGAGTCGCCGCCCGGCACCCCGATATCGAATTTGTCAAGGCGCCCTATCTGAACGACCATCCATTGGTGCTCGATTGCTTTGCCGAGCGGGTAATGGAAATCCTGGAAGGCACGAACAATATGAACTGCGGCATGTGCAAATACCGCGAGCAGGCACTGGGGTTTGAGGATGAAGTCGGCCTAAAACAGGAAAGCCATCATCATCATGTGGAAGGGATCGGCACTGGCGACACGCACGCCCATGATGATGACCATAGCCACGACCACTCTCACGATCATCGTCATGATCACGGTCATCATCATCATCCCTACCCCCATGCAGATCACCCATTGGGACCGGTCAGTATGAAAGAGGACAGCAAGTAGACCAATGTTTGACTATCTCCGCGATCCAAAATCCATCTACGAGAAATCCTTCTCCACCATTAAGGCCGAGGCGAATTTCGCTCGTTTTGATGCTGCGACCGAAGTGATCGCGACACGGATCATCCATGCCTGCGGCATGCCGGAGATTTTGGACGATATTGTTTTTAGCGATGGCTTTGCCGATGCGGCCCGAACGGCGCTCGCGTCTGGCGCGCCCATCCTTTCTGATTGTGAAATGGTCACCCACGGTATTATTCGCCGCATGCTTCCCGCCGCTAACGCCGTGATCTGCACCCTGAATCACGAGGGTGTGCCAGAGACAGCAACAAAAATGAAAACCACCCGCTCCGCTGCTGCCATCGAACTTTGGCGTCCGCATCTGGACGGCGCCATCGCGGTTTTCGGCAATGCCCCAACCGCGCTTTTTCATCTGCTGGAAATGCTGGAAGCTGGCGCGCCAAAGCCGGCCGCGATCCTGGGCTTTCCCGTAGGCTTCGTCGGCGCAGCGGAATCAAAGACGGCATTGGCGGCTAGTGACCTGGGCATTCCCTTTATCACTGTTCAAGGGCGCAAAGGCGGGAGCGCCATGGCCGCCGCCGCCCTCAATGGCATATCAAGCCTCTCAGGAGCCCCCTCATGACTGCCTGGCTCAGTATAGTCGGCCTCGGCGAGGACGGTCTGGCGGCATTGAGCGCCCCGGCCAAAGCCGCCATCGACAACGCAACGCTGCTGGTCGGCGGAGAGCGGCATTTGGCCATGCTGCCCGATGATGGCCGGATGCGCAAAACATGGACAAGCCCGCTAATGGATCTGGTGCATGAAATTATCGATAGGCGCGGGGAGAAAATCTGTGTCCTCGCCACCGGAGATCCCATGCAATATGGCATCGGCGTGACCTTCGCCAAGCGCTTGGCCGTCGAGGAAATGGCGATCTTCCCTGCCCTCTCCGCGTTCAGTCTGGCCGCTGCGCGTCTCGGCTGGGATTTAAGCACCACGGAAACGTTGACCCTGCATGGACGCCCCCTCTCCCTCCTGATCCCACATTTAACCCCCGGTGCAAAACTGCTGGCGTTGTCTGACAGTAGGCAAACCCCGGCTGATGTGGCGACGCTCCTGACCTATCACGGGTTTGGTGGCAGCGAATTGACTGTGCTGGAGCATATGGGCGGGGCTAAAGAGATCATCACAAAAACTCAGGCCAAAGACTTTGCCATGGATCGCTGTCGCGACCTCAACACCCTTGCCATTCTATGCGTCGCCGATCTTGATGCGCGGATTTTAAGCACCGCCCCCGGCCTGCCCGACGACGCCTTCACCCATGACGGCCAGCTGACCAAGCAGGAAATCAGAAGCGCCACCCTTTCGGCGCTGATGCCGCTGCCAGGTCAATTGCTCTGGGATGTTGGTGCGGGCTGTGGCTCTGTTGGAATTGAATGGATGCGCTGTCACCGCGGAAATAAAGCTATCGCCATTGAATCACATGTGGGCCGGATCAAATTTATCCAGCAAAACCGGGAACGCCTTGGCGCCCCGTCTTTACAGGTGGTTGAGGGGAAAGCGCCAGACAGCCTCAAAGGCATCACGGCCCCCGACGCCGTTTTCATCGGAGGGGGGCTGACGCAAAGCGAAATATTTGGGACCTGCTGGTCTGCCTTGAAATCCGGCGGGCGGCTTGTTGCCAACGCGGTCACGATGGAAGGCGAAGCGCGGCTTTTTGAGCTTCACAAGGAATATGGCGGGAGCCTAACCCGGCTGAATATTTCCCGCGCCGGAGATATTGGCGGTTTCACCGGCTGGAAGCCATTCCGGCAAGTCACGCAGATAAGATTGGTAAAAGAATGACAGGTACTCTCTATGGCCTCGGCATTGGCCCTGGCGACCCGGAACTGATTACCCTTAAAGCGCTGCGGCTGTTGCAGGCTGCGCCGGTGTTGGCCTATCCAGCGTTGGAGGATGGCGAAAGCCTTGCGCGGGCAATCATCGCGCCGCATCTGACGGCGCCGAAAATCGAACTCGCCATCCGTATCCCCATGACTGTCGCCCGCGAACCGGCCCAGGCCGCGTATGACAAGGCTGCCGAAGAAATTGGCGCACATCTAAGCGCCGGACAAGACGTCGCCGTTCTTTGTGAAGGCGATCCGTTTTTCTATGGCTCTTTCATGTATCTTTTTGGCCGTATTGCGGAAAATTTCCCGGTGGAAGTTGTTCCCGGTGTCTCCTCCCTCACGGCTTGCGCGACGGCGCTGCAATCACCGCTGTCGGCGCGGAACGATATTCTCACTGTGCTGCCCGCCCCGCTCTCCTCTGATATTTTGCGCGCCCGGCTTGCTGAGACGGACAGCGCCGCCATTATGAAGGTCGGGCGGCATTTCGAACGAGTGCGCGATCTGATTATGGAAATGGGGCTTGGCGACAATGCCCGCTATATTGAGCGCGCGACTATGGCCAATGAGAAAATCCTGCCCCTCTCAGAAGTGCCCGCCGACGCTGCCCCGTATTTTTCAATGATCCTTATTCATAAACGAGGCCAGGCATGGAAATGACCCCGCCAACCGCCATTATCCTGCTCAATGACAGCGGCCGTGAGACAGCGGATAAACTGCTGACGCTCTATCCCGACGCCCTGATCCATGGTTTGAGTGGACGTGTGGACGACGCCGATGTCACTTTCCAGCAGACAGCCGCGCATCTACAGGAATTGTTCAGAGCGGGCACACCCATTCTCGGAATTTGCGCCTCAGCCATTTTGATCCGCTGCCTCGCACCTGCCCTCAACAACAAACTTGTTGAGCCGCCGGTGGTTGCGGTTGCTGATGATGGCAGCAATATCGTGCCGCTGCTGGGCGGTCATCATGGCGCCAATGATCTGGCTCGCGATATTGCCGATGCGCTGCAAGGCCATGCCGCCGTGACCACCGCCAGTGACGTGCATTTCAACATCGCACTGGACGACCCTCCCGCTGGACTTGCGATCGCTAATCCGCAGCATATGAAAGCTTTTATGGCCGCAATGCTGAGCGGCGAGACGGTGAAGCTTCACGGCACGAATGAGTGGCTTGGTGCGTCTAATCTTCCATTTGATGAGGCGGGCGCGCTGAGTATCCATGTGACGACCAAAAGCGTGGCAGGGAATGCGACGACATTGGTATATCATCCAAAGTCTCTGGCGCTTGGCGTCGGATGTGAGCGCGGGGCCGAGCCAGATGAATTGCTAAGTCTGGTGACGCAAACGCTCCGAACGCAGGGTCTGAGCCCTCTATCGGTCGGATGCATCACTTCCATTGATCTGAAATCCGA
>NVRR01000232.1 GCA_002732675.1 Sneathiella sp.
GGCCAGATCCGAAGGAATACGTCGCTCGGCAATCCAGTTGATATAGGATTTCCCGCGCCGAGCACTCTCGGCCCGGATCGGATAGGCCACCAACTTCAGATCGTTATGACCGGCCATAAACATTGACCGACCATCGAGAAACGGGTCCATCTCCGTCACCCCGCGCCACAGCATCTGGCCCGAATATTTGGGCGGACCTTCGTCGGGATAGAAAATTTGGCGCAAGGTCGAATTGATCCCATCGGCGCCAACCAGGAATTCCGCCGTAAACTGCCCGCAAGACGCGCCGCTATGGCGATCAACAAAATGCGCCGTGACGCTGTCATCATTCTGATCAAAGCTTGATAAATGATGGCCGCTGATAATGTTTTCAGGCCCCAGTCGATCGATGGCGGCGTTGAGCAGGATCATATGAAAATCGCCGCGATGGATGGAAAACTGCGGCACATCATACCCCGCGTCTAATCCTCGCGCCTCCCGCCAGATGATTTTGCCATCTTCGGAATAATAGGCGAGGCTGGAGGTTTTGATGGCGACTTTTTCTATTTCCTCAAGCAGCCCAAGCTTGGCAAGGTTCTGAACTGAATGCGGAAGCAGATTAATACCGACCCCCAAGGGTTTGATTTCACGAACAGATTCAAAGACTTTTACAGGAATACCCTTGCGATTGAGCGCCAGGGCCAGGGTTAGGCCAACAAGGCCGCCGCCAGCAATTATCCCCCGTGTTTTCTCTCCTGTCATCGTCTTAGCCCTCCTTCTAAAAACCAGAAACTGTCAGGCCGTCGTCTACCTCCAGGATCGATCCGTTCATAAAGTCCGACCCCGGTCCTGCTAACAACAGCAAGGCGCCGTCGAGCTCATGGGGCTCGCCAACACGGCGTCCGGGCAAACTTCTGATGATTTTTTTGCCAGGGTCGGTTTCCCAGAAATCACGGTTTATACCGGTCACAATATACCCGGGGTTTATGCAGTTCACCTGAATTTTGTACCGCCCCCATTCATCGGCGAGGGCACGGGTCATGTGCTGAACCGCAGCTTTCGACATGCAATAGGCAATATTTTGTTTCAACACGCGATTGGCGGCGACAGACGCGATATTAATGATCTTGCCGCCCTCGCCATGCTTAATCATGCTCCGCGCCGCAGCCTGAGCCACAAAAAACGCACCCTTGGCATTGGTATCCATGACCAGATCAAAGTTCGCTTCGGACATTTTCTCGGACGGCTCAATAGCGCTGACACCGGAATTATTAACAAGGATATCGACCGGCCCCAGTTCTGTCTCAGCTGTCGCCACGGCGTCATGAATGCTCTTCAAGTCGGTTACATCCATGGCGATGGGAAGTGCGCGCCCATCAAATGCCTGTATTATCACTGCCAATTCTTCCAGTTTAGCCGTACTCCGTGCCGCCAGTGTCACTTTGGCCCCTGCCCGCGCCAACGTCAGCGCAAACTGCCAGCCAAGGCCAGAGGACGCGCCCGTGACAATGGCATGTTTGCCATCAAGCAAATTTGAGGATGTCATGTATGAACTCCGTTGTTTATTATTATGTTACGACCTTGGCTGCATGATTTCGTGTCTGACCGACAAAATCAAGAAACCTTTTGGCTATCGGTGAAATTTGCCGGTGAAAAACAAAGCTTACGTAATTTTAAGAATTTTCTGGTCTAGTGGGAAAAACACAGAGTGGAGTTAGATATTTATGCGGTATGCCGCCACCTTGCTGGTTGTCTCTGACAGCCCGGACAATGGGATTGAACCCTGCCTGAGCGAGGCCGGGTACGCCTGTACACGCCTTTCCTTCATAGATATGTTTGAGAAGAAATTCGGTAACGATGCCTTTGATGCTATCATTATCGATGGCGACAATAACGATGCCGAATTTGATGTGAAGCGCATCGCGGAAGTTGCCGATGATCACGATTTTCCTATCCTTATTATCGGACCGGCGGATGTCAAATGTCATGCACAGACAATTTCTACAGGCTATTGCGAGCTTGAACTCCTATGCCGTGTCGGGGCGCTCATTCGGCTTGAAAATATGCAGCAGGAATTGCAGCGGCGCATGCGAACAACCGCATCCTACGGCATCGATTTTGCGGAAGTCACCGCCCCCGAGACAGAACTGGGTGATACCCATATTCTGATCATTGGCGGCAAAAGCATCGTCCTTGGTAATATTCTTCTCCGGCTCGACAATCGTGCAAAAATTCGAATTTGTACCGATACGGAAAATGCCGTTGCCGATCTTCGTGCAAATGACTATGACGCCGTCATTTTTTCCGGCGTTGGCCAAGGCGATGTTAATTTACGCCTTACAAATGATATCCGCTGCGATGCGCGGCTCTATAATATTCCGCTGATCATGGTTCTGGAAAATCCGGAAAATCGTGAAGCGGCCTATATCCACGGTGTTTCCGATATTGTGCTGCACGAAACCGAAATGGATGCGCTGATTAACCGCACATCATTGCAGATCCTGCAATATCGATATCGCGCCGCCATGCAGAAGCTTTTCCGCCTCACCAAACCGCACCCTATTGCCGATGGCCCGACGGACCTCTACTCGGCGGGTTTCATGCAGCCGCATTTTGCCGATATGTTCGGGGATCATGAAGACCGGCAAAAAGTCCTGTCCGTCGCCAGCTTCAAAATTACCAACCTCGACGCCCTTATTGAGACCCACGGCTTTCCATCCGGCGACCAGTTGCTGCGGCAGGTCGGATCGATCCTGTTCAATTTGGTGCGCGGTGAGGATTTCTGTGGCTGCTATAAGAAGGGCCATTTCGTTGTTGCCCTGCCCGGCACCCGACGCCAGGAAGCAAAAATTGCGCTGCGCCGGATCGTCGGTGTCGTGACCAATACGGAATTTGCCATCAGCAGTAGCCCCTATCCTATTCAGGCTGATGTTTTCTTCGGCCTCACCGAAGTCGAAGCCGGTGACACAGTAGAAGACGTCATAACCCGAGGGTTTGTCTATAAGAGGGACGATGAACAGGCCGCCTAATCTAATAAAACCGATCGTTCCAAATAACCCTTGTTTCGTCGCCTCTGGTTGCCTATCCTAGAGGCATGAAAATAGACATTATCTCAGATACGGTTTGCCCCTGGTGCTTCATCGGCAAGCGGAAACTTGAAAAAGCGCTCGAATCCCGTCCTGATCTGGAGGTGGAAATTACCTGGCGTCCCTTCCAGCTCCACCCGGAAATGCCCCGTGAAGGGGCTGATCGCGCGGAATTTATCGCAGCGAAATTTGGCAGTCAGGAGCGCGCCAAGCAGCTTTATGAGAATGTTAAAATGGCGGGTGACGCCGTTGACATTGATTTCAATTTCGACAAGATAAAACGCTCCCCCAATACATTGGATTCCCACCGGATGTTACGCTGGGCGGAATCTGCGAACTGTCAGGACGCCATGGCGGAAATCCTGTTCCGCCGGTTCTTTATTGATGGTGAAGACCTTGGGGATCAGCAGAACCTGATCGCCGCAGCACAGGAAGCGGGCATGGATGCGGATATAGTGCGCGACCTTCTGGAAAGCGACACTGATCTGGAAACGATTTCAAAAGAGGACCAGATGGCCCGGGAAATGGGTATTTCCGGCGTACCCTTCTTCATCATAGATAATAAATATTCTCTCTCCGGGGCGCAGGATCCAGCTGCATTCCTCGCGACATTCGATAAAATTGATGAAGAAAATAAGGCGGCCGGCGAAAGCTAAACGTCGGTTATGCGGCCGTCGCGACTTTCGACAGATTTTGTGCGAGCCGTAACACGCCCTTCAGACGATCATCGGCATCTTCCCAGCTTCTGCTATGCACCAGCTTGTGATCGCTGCGGAGCTTCGTTGAGCCCGGTGCACGCGAGATAAATTCCACCAGCCCCGCCGGATTGTCAAAACTGTTATTTCGGAACGTCAACACGGCACCTTTCGGGCCGGCCTCAATCTTCGCGATATTGGCGGTTCGGCAATAATGCTTGATGGTCATGATTTCGATCAGATGATTAACCTCATCGGGCAGCGGGCCGAAGCGATCCACCAGCTCAATAGCAAAGGCATTGATTTCCTCTGCGGTTTCCTGCGCCGCGACGCGCCGGTACAGCTCCATCCGCAACCCAAGATCGGCGACATAATGTTCCGGGATCAGGACGGACGTACCAAGATTAATACTGGGCGACCATTTATCCTCTGTCTCGCCGACCTGCCCAAGCTCGGTATCGCGCGCTGCGGCCACCGCTTCTTCGAGCATTTCCTGATACAGCTCAAAACCAACTTCGCGGACATGGCCCGATTGCTCATCGCCCAACAGGTTCCCGGCACCGCGAATATCGAGATCATGACTGGCAAGCGTAAATCCGGCCCCCAACGTATCCAGCGATTGCAGGACACGCAGGCGTTTCTCCGCCGCGTCCGTCAGGCGTTTGCGCGGTGACAGGGTGAGATAGGCATAGGCCCGGGTTTTGGAGCGACCAATGCGCCCCCGGATCTGGTAAAGCTGCGAGAGCCCGAACATATCGGCGCGCCAGGTGATCAGAGTATTGGCGGAGGGAATATCAAGACCGGATTCGACAATATTCGTCGCCACCAGAACGTCATAAGCCCCGTCATAAAAAGCATTCATCACCCGGTCCAGCTCCTTCGCCGGTAACTGGCCATGGGCGGTGACAAATTTAAGTTCCGGCATCTGCTCGCGCAGAAAATTACCCGCTTCCGCCAGATCACTCACACGCGGGCAGACAAAAAAGCTCTGGCCGCCGCGATAATGTTCCCGCAGCAATGCCTCACGAACGACCACCGGATCAAAGGGCAGCACAAAAGTGCGAATAGCCAGGCGATCAACAGGCGGCGTTGCAATGATCGAAAGATCGCGAATGCCGGTCATCGCCTGCTGCAAGGTGCGCGGAATGGGCGTCGCCGTCAGGGTGAGCACATGAAGATCAGTGCGCATTTCCTTCAGGCGTTCCTTATGAACAACGCCGAAATGCTGTTCTTCATCAACAACCACCAGACCAAGGTTCTTGAACTCAATGGATTTACCAAGCAATGCGTGGGTGCCGATGACAATATCCACTAGTCCGGCGGCGAGGCCAGCCTTGGTCTCGTTGGCTTGCTTCGTCGTCACCATCCGCGACAGTTGAGCGACGTTGATCGGCAGGTTCGAAAATCGCTCCGAGAAGCCTTTGAAATGCTGGCGTGCGAGCAGCGTCGTTGGCGCCACAATGGCGAC
>NVRR01000233.1 GCA_002732675.1 Sneathiella sp.
ATCCGGCCAGTATCGACTTCTGCGAACGCATCGGCCTCGATTATGTCAGCTGCTCCCCGTATCGTGTTCCCATCGCACGGTTGGCCGCGGCGCAAGCGGCGCTTGGATTACTTCGGGTTTCAGAAGCCTGATAAAAAGCCCGGATCAAACCGGGCTTTTTTTTATTCAATCACAATTCTGGGGCCAGATGCGCTGGCATTTTCGGCGATCTTTTCCTGCACACGGCGGGCTAGTTCGCGGTAGATTTTGGCATGGTCGCTATCCGGCTCTATCGCCGTGATCGGCGTTCCGGCATCGGAGGTTTTGCGGATATCCATATGTAGCGGCACTTCGCCGAGGAAATCGATGCCGAGTTCGGCGGCTGTCTCGCGGGCGCCGCCATGGCCGAAGATATCGGAGCGCTCACCGCAGGAGGGGCAGAGGAAATAGCTCATATTCTCGACAATTCCGAAAACCGGGACATCGACTTTACGAAACATATTCAGTCCCTTACGGGCATCAATTAAGGCAATATCCTGCGGCGTGGAGATAATCACAGCGCCTGCCAGCGGTACTTTCTGAGCGAGGGTGAGCTGCGCATCGCCGGTGCCGGGGGGCATATCGACGACCAGCACATCGAGCTCGCCCCAGGAGACATCAAAAACCATCTGCTGCAGGGCGCTCATGATCATCGGCCCGCGCCAGATCATCGGGGTATCTTCTTCCACCATAAAACCCATGGACATAACTTTGAGGCCCCATTTTTCTTTCGGGGAAAGTTTTTTGCCGTCTTCCGATGAAGGTTTGCCAGATAGCCCGAGCATGCGGGGCAGTGATGGCCCGTAAATGTCCGCATCCAACATCCCGACTTTTAAGCCTAGCGCCTGCAATCCCAGCGCAATATTGACGGCGCAGGTGGATTTGCCGACGCCGCCTTTGCCAGACGCGATCGCGATAATGGCGGCCACGCCGGGTACTTCCGGTTTCTGCGCGGGCTGACGGGGCGGCGGGGCTTTCGCTGCCGGGGCAGGTGGGGCCTGCTCAGCGGTCAGGACGGCGCTCACCGACGAAACGCCGTTCAGGGCAAAAACCGCGTCTTCGCATTTTTTGCGCAAACCCTCCATTTCATTTGCGTCGGCGGGGTTTATCTCCAAAGCAAAGCCGATGTTGCCATCCTTGATCACCAATCCATTGATAAGGCCCAATTCCACGACATTCTTGCCAGTTTTCTCATCGATTACCTTCTCCAGACAACCCAGAACGGCTTGCTCATTTATCACTGACATGCTTGACAACTCCGACTTGAACACAAAATGGATAGCAGTATGACAACATTTAACGATGTAGGCACGTTGCAGAAAGACGCAGGGTGTCATATAACGCGTCATCAGTGAGTTAGCAAACGCGCAAAATGGCGCAAGTTTAAGGAGACGGGATCTTATGCCTTGGAGCAATCAGGGTGGCAACGACGGAGGCTGGCAAGGCGGCGGTGGAAATCGCGGACCTTGGGGGCAGGGGTCAGGTGGCCAGCAGCCCCCCAATCTGGAAGATATTATCAAAAAGGGTCAAGAACGGTTTAAAGACATCATCCCTGGCGGTGGCGGCGGCAAACTCGGACTGATTATTATTTTGTTGGTGATTATCGCCGCCTGGCTAATAAGTGGTTTTTATAAAGTTGAAACCACGGAGCAAGGTGTCGTGCTCAGATTCGGCGATTGGATAAAAACCACACAGCCGGGCCTGAATTATCATTTACCCTATCCCATCGAGACCGTACTCACGCCAGAAGTGACGAAAGTCAATAGTATCGAGATAGGCTTCCGGACGACCCGCAACGGCGGGCAATCGTCTCAGGAAGCAGAATCCCTGATGCTGACGGGCGATGAGAATATCGTCGATATCGGCTTTACGGTTCTCTGGAAAATCAAGGATGCGGGGAATTTCCTGTTTAATGTGAACGATCCGGTCCAGACCATTAGGGCGACGGCCGAAAGCGCCATGCGCGAAATTGTTGGCCGAACGGATTTGCAAGCCGCCATTACAGCCGGACGTTTGCTTGTCGAGACAGACGTACGCAAGCGATTACAGGAAGTGCTGGATGAATATGGCACAGGCGTTCAAATCGAAGCGATCCAGCTAAATAAAGCAGAGCCCCCAAGCCAGGTCATTGCAGCGTTCCGCGATGTTCAGGCGGCGGAAGCCGATAAAGAACGGGTTCAGAACGAGGCGCTTTCCTACGCCAATGATATTGTTCCGCGCGCGCGCGGCCTGTCCGAGCAGATTCGCTTGCAGGCACAGGGCTATAAACAGCAGGTAATCGCCGAGGCGGAAGGTGAAGCATCGCGCTTTATCTCTATTTACGATGAGTATATCAAGGCACCCTATGTGACGCGGCAACGCATCTATCTGGAAACCCTGCAAGAGGTGTTTACCGGAAAGCAGAAAATCATCATTGATGGCGGGAAGTCCGGCGTCTCCGGTGTTGTGCCCTATCTGCCCCTCAATGAATTGCAAAAAGGGATGTCGAAGAAATGAATAAAACAGTCCTTTCCGTTATCGCCATCCTCGTGATCGCCCTGGGGATCGTTGGGGCCGGATCGATGTTCACTGTTGATCAGATACAACAGGCAATCGTCATGCAGTTCGGTAACCCGCAGAAGGTTATTCAAAAGCCCGGGCTTAACTTCAAAATTCCATTTGTTCAGGATGTTGTCTATGTGGATAATCGTGTCCTCTCCGTCAGCACCCAGCGCGAAGAAGTGGTTACCCGAGATCAAAAAAGGCTGATGGTGGATAGCTTCGCCCGCTTCCGTATCGTCAACCCGCTGCAATATTACCAATCCTTCGGCACCCTTGAAGTTGCCTATCAGCGTTTGGGAACGATTCTGAATTCGCAGATGCGGCAAACTCTGGGTCGTCAGATATTGACGGCGATTGTTTCCGGCGAACGCTCAGATCTGATGGATAAGATTAAGGCGCAGGTTAACGCTGAAGCCAAAACCACGGGCATCGAAATCCTCGATGTTCGTATCGTGCGGGCTGATCTGCCGCAGGAAAACAGTGAGAAGGTCTTTGAACGCATGCGCACCCAGCGTGAGCAGGAGGCGAAAGAAATCCGGGCCAACGGCGCGGAAATTGCTCAGCGGATCAGGGCCAATGCCGAAAAGGAACGCACGGTGATCCTGGCGGAAGCCAAGAAAGATTCCGAAATCCTGCGCGGTGAAGGCGACGGGGAGAAAAACCGAATTTTTGCCGAAGCCTTTGGTAAAGACCCTGATTTCTTCTCTTTCTATCGCTCCATGCAGGCATATCGGGAATCTATCTCGGATGATGATACGACCATGGTGCTGTCCCCGGACTCTGAATTTTTCCGCTACTTCGACCAGGAAAACATAAATCCGGACAAAGCTAACTAAAGGAAGACAAGATAAGGCCCGCAGTGATATTCGCGGGCCTTGTCATTTGTCGGGTGATTTGTATTGAGTGAGTTGTTTTTGGCGGGGGCGCTGATACTCTTCGTTGAGGGTGTTCTCTACGCGCTGTTTCCCGATGGCATGAAGAAAGTGATGATGACGGCACTGGAAACGCCCAGTGGCACGTTGCGGGCCTTCGGGCTTGCGGCGGCGATAATAGGTGTTGTTCTTATCTGGTTTATCCGAGGATAGTATATTTGAAGCTTTGGAAATCAACTTCTTGTCAATTCCAGGGTTTTCTTCGCGACATATTTGCGTATTACACATTTCTGCCTTATTTGATTTCTAGGTACTAATGCAGAATGTTAAATATCGTTAATGGTTCCGTCGTCAGCAGATCATAAATAGAGGCGTTTCTGTATGTCGGCCCGATAATTTGGAGGAAAGAAAGTCTTGTATAACCCAAATCCAATACAGCCTGTTTCTGCGGTAGTAAAGGCACGAGCCCTTGAAGATGAGGGGGCGAATAAGCGCAAGACAGGTGCTCTTATTGTATCGACAGTTCTTGTTTTCGCAGTGACGGCGATGTTCGCGCTTAATGCCAAAGCCCGTGGTGCGCCAGAGAGTTTTGCTGACCTTGTCGAGCCACTCTCTCCGGCCGTCGTCAATATTTCGACGACGCAAACGATTGAAGCCAATAAAGGCGGCGCCTTTCCGCAATTACCGAAAGGCCATCCGTTTGAAGATTTCTTCAAGGATTTTGGTCCGAAAGGCAAGGACGGCGAACGCACACGCAAAGCTACGTCCCTGGGCTCCGGTTTTGTTATCAATGCCGAGGAAGGCTATGTCATTACCAATAACCATGTCATTGATGGCGCCGATGAGATCGAGGTTATTTTCCAGGATGGTGAGAGATTACCAGCAACCCTTGTGGGCACAGATCCAAAAACCGATTTGGCTGTGCTGAAAATTGATAAAAATGGCCATAAGCTGGTCAGCGTCAAGTGGGGAGACAGCGATAAATCCCGCGTTGGCGACTGGGTGGTTGCTATCGGCAATCCTTTGGGACTTGGCGGCACGGTCACAGCCGGTATTATTTCGGCCCGTGGCCGGGATATTCGCTCGGGCCCTTATGATGATTATATCCAGACCGACGCCTCTATCAACAAGGGGAACTCTGGTGGTCCGTTGTTCAATATGAACGGTGAAGTTATCGGCATCAATACGGCGATCTTCTCTCAATCGGGCGGCAGCATCGGGATCGGTTTTTCCATTCCCTCCGAACTTGCTATGCCGGTTGTTAAACAGCTAATCGAATTTGGTAAAACCCGCCGTGGCTGGCTTGGTGTCGTTATCCAGCCGGTAACGGAAGAACTGGCTGAAGGGCTTGATCTGGAAAACACCGATGGTGTTCTGATTGCTGGCGTGCCGGAAGACGGTCCAGCCTTTGCATCTGGGATCAAGGCCGGTGATGTTGTTCTGACATTCAATGGCGAAGAAGTCAGCGAGCCTCGCGAGCTTTCGCGTCTTGTGGCAGAAACGGATGTCGGTGCCAAGGTTTCCGTCGTTCTCTGGCGCAACGGCAAGAAAATCGAGAAAACGGTCGTTTTGGGTGAGCTTGAAAAAGCAGAAACCAAAATGTCAGGAGCTGCCTCCTCCGGTGATGGAGCGGACGAGGGCAAGGTGATCGAAAAACTCGGTATGGAGTTGGCGACTATCAATGATGCGCTGCGCAAGAAGTTTGAACTTGCGGAAAGTGCGGAAGGTGTTCTGATCATAAATGTTGATCCGGCATCGGAAGCCGCAGAAAAAGA
>NVRR01000234.1 GCA_002732675.1 Sneathiella sp.
GGCACTGAACCGCATCCCATTGGCATGTTCGGGTAATATCTGATCTTTCAGGAAGAGAAGATTGTCTTCCTCATAAAACGGGATTTCGTGATGCCCATCCAGAAGGATCTTCTGAAATTCCCGAATTTCCGCGACGAGCGGCGCCACATCTTCAGGGGCAATTTCCGACGGCCGCGCGCCGCTTAATCCGACCAGAATAGCGATATCCGTTCCGTGGCCGTGGCCGGTGAGGGCGAGGGAGCCGAACAGCTCAACCAGGACCCGGTTGGTTTTGCCTAAATGATTGTCCGTACCCAGTCTTTCGACAAATCTTTTACTTGCCCGCATAGGCCCGACGGTATGGGAGCTGGAAGGGCCGATACCAATCGTATAGAGATCAGTAACACTGATATTCACATTAAGCTGGGATGTTGGATCGGATTTTCCAGTCGGCTTGGATGGGACCACCGGGGTCACGTTGCCAAGACCGGTTTTGGAGGTTTTCGTCATATCAGGCACCCTTTTCGGCTCGATGAAACTCATCAACGCGTTAAATGATGCCCCCTCTGTCCGCTTACCTGAAAGATTACGCCGGAATTCCAGCTTACCTCTTCGGTGATGTGTTCAGGCGAACCTGCACATACTCTCCAGAGCCTTTACCCTTGACGGTACGGGTGCCTGAGAGTTTCCGGGGCGGTTGCTCCTTCGGCGCCGGCGCAGCCGGTCTCTCCCATCAAGTTTCTTAAGGCAGGCCAACCACCGGTCAGCCAATGCCCGAACTTACGGATTTCGGCAGGCCACTGTCAAGCGCCCTGATGGGGGAATGTTAGAAAAGACTGATTTTAAGGCCCCCTATACAGGAAGCGCCTTAAAGTGCGCCGTATTTCAACACCCAAAGCGGCAAAAGCGCGGCAACATCGGCACTGCGTTCGTCGAGGATAATTGCTGTCGTCATATTATCCGCGTCAAGACGGGTGATATGACCGTCAAAGCGGCACATCTCGGCCGCGCCAAGGGGGCCAAAAATGCCGTGGACCGGTTCATCCTCTGTTACCTCGTCCGGGATGCCGTTGAGCAACAGGCCGTTTAACGACCAGTTTTCCGTCGAATATTTGCGGCCGCCAATTTCAACGCTTAAAATCGGATTGGAAACGCGAAACGCGCCGCGTCTTTCCGGGGCATCGACACTGGACTGCTCATTTATATTGCTCTGTAACACGTGGCTCTCCTCATAGATCAGGTATTTGGTTTTGTATTGTGCAGACTTCATGCCAGTCGGCCGAAACACGGCAAGGCCTGCTTTTCCGCCATCAACAGCACATACCGCCTGCTATTGACGGAGGGGGGAGGGATATATATGCCGCTACCGGGATAAAATTGCCGCCCGCCCGGTGACGCCGGCAAAGAATGGTGGCCCGGCGGTCTTGTCGTTAAAGTTAAGGGAGGCAGATTGTGGGTACATGTGAATCGGGCAGTGCTAAAAAAAACGTCAAATGCCTGTTTTTTGGCACCGTCAAATTTGCCAGGTAAAAAACTGAAGTTTTTTTTGAAGGTGTCCGGATTTTCTAATCTTTTAATTTATATAGGTTTTTCGCAATATTGCTGCAGTTGCGAACATTAAAAATGAAATTTTGTCAACAATGACAATTTGTCATATTTAAAAAAGGCTGCTAATAATTTGCGCAAGCCGGGTAACTGGGCAACAAGATCCAGGCCTGGCTAATTCATTTTTTCATCGCCGGAGTAATCTCTGAATGTCCATGCCGCCAGTGCTGGAGGGACGACTTGCCCTACCGGTTATTGCTTCCCCGATGTTTATTGTTTCCGGCCCCGAACTTGTGATCGCACAATGTAAGGAAGGCATCGTCGGATCGTTCCCGGCATTGAATGCCCGACCGATCGAGCAGCTGGATGAATGGCTTGTCCAGATTAAGTCTGAACTGGCGGAATTTGCAGCGGCTAATCCCGATAAGAAAGTTGCGCCCTTTGCGGTGAACCAGATTGTTCATCACTCCAATACCCGGTTGATGGAAGATGTGGCGATGTGCGTGAAGCACGAAGTGCCGATCATTATCACCAGCCTGCGGGCGCCGAACGAAATCGTCGAGGCTATTCATTCTTACGGCGGCATCATCCTGCATGACGTTACCAATATTCGCCATGCCCAGAAAGCACTGGAAGCGGGCGTCGATGGATTGATTCTTGTCTGCGCCGGTGCTGGCGGTCACGCCGGGCGGCTCAGCCCGTTTGCGCTGGTATCTGAAATACGTCAGTTTTTTGACGGCCCCATTGCTCTTTCCGGCGCCATTGCCAACGGTCATTCGATTTTGTCGGCTCAGGCCATGGGGGCAGACCTCGCCTATATCGGCAGTGCCTTTATTGCGACACAGGAAGCCAATGCCGTCGAAGGTTATAAAAACATGATCGTCGACAGTACAGGTGAAGATATTGTCTATACCAACACCTTTACGGGCGTTCACGGAAATTATCTGCGCCCTAGTATTGAGAAGGCAGGGCTTGATCCCGATGACCTGCCGGGCGCCGACAAAAGCCGGATGAATTTCGGTAGCGGCGGTATTTCCAAGGCCAAGGCCTGGAAAGATATCTGGGGTTCCGGACAAGGAATAGGAAGCGTCAATAATATCCAGACAGTTGGCGAATATGTTGATCAATTAAAAGAACAGTATGCCCAGGCCAAGGCGGAAATAAATAATAAGGTCATCTGAACTGATAATCCTCCACCTGTAAGGTGGGGGATTTTTCTTTCGCCCTCATCTGCTCCCAAAGAATACAGGGCTAAATTCTTCCCCCGACGAATTTGTGACGCGCATTGTTCTCAGCGCCGTTATACGTATACTCAAACCCTCAATGACAAGACTTGAAAACAAGCGAGAGACAGCATGAGTGAAACCGACTTCAATCCGGAAAACCATAAATTTGGCGGCGCCAGCTATTTCGAAGACCTGACGGTCGGGCAGCGGTTCTATATTCCGTCCCGAACGCTTCGCGATGCCAATTTCTCGGCCTTTCAGGCGGCATCCGGGGATAATCATCCTATTCATTATGATGTGGAATATTGCAAATCCCAAGGCCATCCGGAACTTCTCGCCCATGGCTTTCAGGTGCTGATCCAGACGGCGGCCGGGGCGGGAATATTCCCGCATGTGATGGGGGAGGCGATGATCGCCTTCATTGATCAGTCGTCGAAATTTCTGGGACCGGTATATTACGGCGATACGGTCTATCCGGAGCTGGTTATCACGGATATGAAAGAACAGAAATCGACGGGGATCGTCACCGTCCGTTCCACCGTCCATAATCAGCGGCGACAGCTGGTTCTGGAAGGGGAGCAGCGATATCTGGTGAGAAAACGCACCTGACTCTGAGCCGTGTCACTTTATCAGAAAATTGCGGCCGGTTGCCAGAACGGCGCCGCAAAGCTGTTCCTGACCGTTATTGACCACATAGACATCGGCGGATCCGACAGAGACGGTTTTGCCCGCCTGTAATACTTTCCCTCTGGCGATAAGTTTCTCGCCGCGGGCCTGTCCTGTCATTTTGACCGTAAAATCAAGGGTGGCGCAGGCCCAGCCTTTTGGTAACAACGAAAGGCATGCGCAGAGGGCGGCAATATCGCCCACCGCGCCGACCGTTGATGTCGGAAAAAGATCGGGCAGCGTGGAGAGGGCTTCGATATAAGGTGCCTCGACGACAACAACGCCGGGCCGTTCTTCGATCACCTTTACCCCATAGCTTTGGGCAAAAGGCTGCAGGGCCAAAAAGGCGGAGGGCCGTGTGAAATCTTCATCTGTTTCTGTCATTCGGCGCTCCGCAAGGTATGGTTATTTACATTCTCATCATTTATCAGCCAGCGTAGCGCCGGATGATCTGCTTGCCAAGAGACGACATATGCACCTGATCCGGACCGTCGGCCAGCCGGACTGTCCGTGCGTAGGCAAAGGCTTCGGCAAGGAATGTATCCTGGCTCAGCCCCATGGCGCCATGGGCCTGCATGGCCCGGTCGATTACCGTTTGCGCCATGGACGGGGCGACAATCTTGATCATGGCGATAAGATCGCGGGCATTTTTATAGGAGACTTCGTCCATACGCGCGGCGGCCTTTAAAGTCAGTAGCCGCGCCTGTTCCACGTCGCAAATGGATCTCGCGATATCTTCACGGATGGAGCCCTGTTCGCTGAGCTTCTTGCCAAAGGCGACACGGTTTTCGACCCGGTCGCACATCAACTCGATGGCCCGCTGGGCGCAACCGATCAGCCGCATGCAATGATGAATACGGCCGGGGCCAAGCCGTCCTTGGGCAATGGCGAAACCTTCTCCGGGGGCGCCGATGATGTTGGAGGCCGGCACGCGAACATTGTCAAACTCGATTTCCGCATGGCCGTGCGGTGCATCGTCAGAGCCAAATACTTTCATCGCCCGCAGGATCTTGACGCCCGGTGTGTCCGTGGGCACAAGGATCTGCGATTGTTGAGTATGGCGCGGGGCATTGGCATCGGTCTTGCCCATAACGATCATGATTTTGCAGCGCGGATCCGATGCGCCGGATATCCACCATTTGCGACCATTGATCACATATTCGTCGCCTTGTTTGTCGATGGTGCATTGAATATTTGTCGCATCCGAGGAGGCAACGGCAGGCTCGGTCATGGCGAAGGCCGACCGGATTTCCCCTTCCAGCAGGGGTTTGAGCCATGTATCGCGCTGTGCCTGGGTGCCATATCGGGCAAGAACTTCCATATTACCGGTATCCGGCGCGCTGCAATTGAAAACTTCGGAGCCAATCATCGACCGCCCCATAGTTTCGGACAAAGGCGCATATTCAAGATTGCTAAGCCCGGCGCCATAGCCTTCAAAATCCGCCAAAAACAGGTTCCACAGTCCCTCGGCTTTCGCTTTGGCTTTCAGTTCTTCCATGATTGGCGGGATAGTCCAGCGGTTATCGGATGTCTCCACATAGTCGTGATATTCTTTCTCGGCGGTATAAACATGGTCGTTCATAAATCCTTCAACGCGGGCGATAAGGCTCTCTGTTTTGTCGGAATGCGAAAATTGCATCGGATAAGACTCCTTCATTTATGGGTGGCTTTGGGCGGATTATAATGCCGCTGTTGAAATCATTAAAATTTATTCTTTCGCTCATGCCCGCCGTGGTGTCTTGCAAAATCTGCCCCTGTTCGGTCAGCAAAAGACCGCGCGCATG
>NVRR01000235.1 GCA_002732675.1 Sneathiella sp.
CTGGGGGGCGCTGTCGGACGGTGTCTTTCAGACAACCATCTGCGATGACTGCAGCCGCTTTACCTTTCCGCCAAAGCCAATCTGTCCGCATTGCTGGTCGAAATCCGTGAGTTGGAAGCAGCTCTCTGGGGAAGGCACTCTGTATTCCCGGACTGTGATCCATGCGGCACCGGCGGCATTCAAAAACGAAACCCCCATCCACGCCGGGATTATCGATTTGAAGGAAGGCATCCGCATCGCCACGCAGCTTCTGGAGGATGAGCCCATTCCCATTGACAGCGCCGTTGAACTCGTCGTCGTCCAGTATACGGATGGCCCCCTCTATGGCGCCCGAAAACGGAGTTAAATAAATGAGGCTGAAAAACAAGAAAGCTATTATTACGGCCGCTGCCTCCGGCATGGGCCAGGCAGGAGTTGAGCTATTTGCCCGCGAAGGCGCGCATGTCGTTGCAGTGGACCAGGACGCCGAGAAACTTAACGCCATCGTTGAAGCTGTGACGGCAGCAGGCGGTCAGGCAACCGCCATTGTCGCCGACCTGCTTCAGCCCGAGGCTTGCTCCAATGCCGTCGATGAGGCGGCCAGCGCTATGGGCGGTGTCGATATCTTGTGGAACCATGCGGGCGTGCCGGGAAAGCGGGATATCGAAAATCTGGATCTGCCGCCTATGCTCAGGCGATGGATCTGAATGTTCGTACCGGCCTCCTGATGGCAGGCGCGGCCATTCCGCATTTTCGTACAAATGGCGGCGGCGCTGTCCTGTTTACCGCCTCGACCGCAGGGTTGAAGGGCGCCTCTGTCAGCCCCATTTATTCCGCCGCCAAATTCGCAGTTATCGGCATGGCGCGATCGCTGGCAATCCGCTACGCGCTTGAAAATATACGAGTAAACACAGTCTGCCCTGGCCCAATCGAAACACCTATGCTGCCGCAGTTCATGGATCCCGACGCTGATCCGGAAACTGCAAGACTGGCGCTGGAGCAGGTAAAAGCGATGATCCCCATGGGCCGCGTCGGCCGCCCCGAAGAGATCGCGAAAGCCGCTCTCTGGCTCTGCTACGACGACGCGTCCTTCATCACTGGTGCGATGCTACCTGTAGATGGCGGGACAGTCGCGTAACTACGCATGCTGCGGCATTGTCCCCAATCCTCTGAGAGGGAACCCGGTGAGCAGACTTCATCAGGCATTGTCACATTAACGTTGTGGCGAGCAAATCGCTGCTGGTCTAATCTCCGTAGATAAATAGGATTTCCTTCCAGCGTCATCGTTTTCCGCCCCAAATAATTCGACACGCTGTTTAGCTATATGCTCGATTTACAATGAGCTACAGAGATGTCGAATACCTCTTGGCAGAGCGTGGCCTGGATATTTCGCACGAAACAGTTCGACGATGGTTTCTGAAGTTTGATGAACCGATAGCAAGCAATCTCCGATCCTCACGCCTTATTTTCAATGATATCTGGCATCTCGATGAAATAGCGATCGTTATTCGAGAAAAGCGGCACTGACTTTGGTGTGCCGTCAACAATGAAGGCTCGGCCTTGGGTTTTCTTGTACCGCGTCTATTGGAAGTTAATGTGACAACACCCCGCACCAATACTTCCAACTTTTTGGAGTGCGCAAGCATGCCAGCCTGAGTTTACATGACAACAATTCATATAGGTTCAGCAGGTTGGAAGGCCCAAATGAGCACGGAACCGGTTCTTGGTATAGGTGGCGTCGCGCGGCGGCAACGAACGCGGCAGATTTTCCGCCTTGACCTTCAGAACGAAAAGTCGCGGACCGCCAGCCGGCTCTTTCAGCGCTTCACATAATTCGTTGACCTCATCCAGCTCCATCAGTTGATCAGTCTTGGCAAAACCGCAGGCTTCAGCAATCTTCGAGAGGTCGATGCCTTGACCCGTATGACTGCTTTGCATTCCAGTCTCACCATAGTGTTGATTGTCGAGCACGATGATGTCGAGGTTCTGCGGCTTCGCCACAGCGATCGTTGCAAGGCCGCCAAAAGCCATCAGTTGTTCTCCATCGCCAGTGATGACCATTACGCGCTTGTCCGGCTGCGCCAGAGCTATTCCCAGCCCGACCAGAGCAGCCCCACCCATCGCGCCCCAGAGATAATAGTTAGCATCCGTATCCCCTGCTATGTGCACGTCATAGCTGGGGGAACCAAGCCCGGTGACGACCAGAGCTCCATCCCGTTCTGCCAACAGTTTATCGACAGCAGCCCGGCGGTTCATTGTCGGTATGTTCATATCACTCACCACTGCTTCTTTCCAAGAAGCCGTTGACCAATCAGCACTGCGATCTGCTGATCTGCCTCATAGGCCATTGTAGCGGCCTGCTCAACTGTCTCGACAACGTCCTTTCCGGTCTCGGCCCGTAAAGCACGGACGCCAATTGCCTCGAGCGAGGCTTGAGTTGCTTGACCCATCGGCATCTGCCATGGATTGAACTCGTTCCATTCCCCGCGCATCGTTACAAGGATTAGAAGCGGCGTACGGGTCTGCACAGGCAGCGACAGCATATTGATACAGTTCCCCACGCCGGAAGACTGCATCAACACCACACTGCGTATTCCACCGAGCCAAGCTCCCGTGGCGATGGCTATTCCCTCTTCCTCGGTTGTCAGGACATTGGTAATGACATCAGGGTCCTGAATGAAGCAATCGATGAGTGTCGAGTGTCCCGCATCCGGCACAAATGACATGTGGCGGACATTTGCGGCTTTCAACGCGTTGTAAGTCGCAATCGGCCAATCGCGGGTCAAATTCGGTGCCGCGCGTCCACTATTAGGGTCGGAAGACGTTTTAGTTGAAGTCATAGCGCTCCATCCTGATGTAAAAACGTTTCATAAACATGCTTAGAAATTTAAAGAGAAAGAGGTTCCCATTTTTTTGTAATTAAATCACAAAATTTTGTATCCGAAAACCATTGTCCATACATTGTTGGACTAAATTTCTGTCACCGCCGGTTCTCTGTGCCCGATATCACGCTTTGGCGTTCTCATTGTTGAGGAGGTCAAGTGCAACATCGACGATCATGTCTTCCTGACCGCCGACCATTCGGCGCTTACCCAGTTCCATCAGGATTTCTCGCGTATCGACGCCGTATGTTTTCGTGGCATTCTCAGCATGACGCAGAAAGCTTGAATAGACCCCGGCATAGCCCAGGCTAAGGCTTTCACGGTCCACCCGGACGGGCTGGGTCTGCAACGGCCGTATAAGATCATCTGCCGCATCCATCAGCTTGAAGAGATCGCATCCCGTCTCGATCCCCATCCGGTTAAAGGCGGCAATCAGGACTTCAAGCGGAGCGTTTCCGGCCCCCGCCCCGTTGCCCGCGAGGGAGGCATCGACGCGCGTCGCACCTTCCTGAACCGCAATAACGGAATTCGCCACGCCGAGGCTGAGATTATGATGGCAATGAATGCCTATTTCTGTTTCGGGCCGCAATGCCTGCCGAAGAGCCTTCACCCGTTCCGCAACATCGTTCATCATCAGGGCGCCCGCAGAATCCGTCACATAGACACATTCCGCCCCATAGCTTTCCATCAGTTTAGCCTGCTCGACCAACTGTTTCGCCGGGATCATATGGGCCATCATCAGGAAGCCAACAGTATCCATACCCATGTCGCGAGCGGCCTCTATATGCTGCTTTGAAACATCGGCCTCAGTGCAATGGGTCGCGATCCGAACGGAACGCGCACCGGCAGTATAGGATTCTTTTAAATCTTGGATCGTGCCAATTCCCGGCAGCAACAAAACAGCAACCCGGGCATCCTCCACCACATCGGCGACAGCCTCAATCCATTCGCGGTCTGAGTGCTGACCAAAGCCGTAGTTAAAAGACGTACCGGTCAATCCATCACCATGACAAATTTCGATCGCATCAACCTTTGCTTCGTCCAGCGCCTTTGCGATTTTCTGCACGGTCTCAATACCATACTGGTGACGGACGGCATGCATGCCGTCCCGAAGGGTAACGTCTTGAATATAGAGCTTTCCGGGCTTCGTATTCTGCATAATCACGACACCATTTGTTTCATGTTGGTTTCAACCCAGCGTTCCGCCACTTTCAGCGCCGCAGAGGTCATAATGTCAAGGTTGCCGGCATAGGCGGGTAAGTAATGCGCCGCTCCTTCGACCTCCAGGAAGACGGAGGTTTTCAAACCCGACACAAGACCGATATCGGGGATATTGACGGGGTTGTTATCGCCAATCACCTCGAACTGGACGTCCTGCTTCAGGCGGTAGCCAGGGACATATTCCTGCACCGTCTTCACCATCCTGAGGATACTGTCGCGGATTGCTGCCTGGTCCCCGCCCTGGCTCAGCGTGAAGACTGTATCGCGCATGATCAGCGGCGGCTCAGCGGGGTTTAGGACAATGATTGCCTTGCCCCTTTCGGCGCCTCCAACGGCTTCAATCGCCGCGCGGGTCGTCTCCGTGAACTCGTCAATATTGGCACGGGTTCCGGGCCCGGCAGATTTCGACGAGATGGAGGCAACAATCTCGCCATACAACAAACGATCCGTCGCCCGCTTGATCGCATAAACAATGGGAATGGTCGCCTGCCCGCCGCAGGTCACCATATTCATGTTTTTCTGCGCCAGATGCTCATCCATGTTCACGGATGGGATGACATAAGGCCCGATGGCCGCCGGCGTTAAGTCAATTACCTGCTTGCCATCCGCCTGGAGCATCTGGTCATGCCTCTTGTGCGTATGGGCTGAGGTGGCATCGAACACCACTTGAATATCCTTATAACAATCAAGCGTGAGCAGGCCGTCAATCCCGTCATGGGTCGTTGCCACACCAAGGCGCTTCGCCCGCGCCAGGCCGTCCGACTCTGGATCGATCCCCACCATCGCGGACATCTCCAGATTGGAGGACGTTCTCTGGATTTTTATCATCAGATCCGTGCCAATATTGCCCGAGCCGATAATTGCCACTTTGGCCTTCATTGTTGTTCCCTTTGTTGTGCGTTTGTTTGGCTCATCTGGTGCTCCCATTTTCAGCCGGCGGCAAAGGCGGCGCGAACTGATCCCAGGCCTTCGATTTTTGCTTCCACCACATCCCCCGGTTCCACCGGCACCATCGGCCCCAAGGCACCGGAAAGAATGATATCCCCTTTTTTCAGAGTATCCCCATCGTGTTTTAAAAACTTACAGTCAAATCTTTCTGTTCTTGCTAATACT
>NVRR01000236.1 GCA_002732675.1 Sneathiella sp.
TCGTGGGCGCGCGTCGGCGCGTCGGGACAGATATGCGTGGTAATGATAACGTCGCCCGGCAATATGTCACCAAGGCGTCTCATTTTCGCAAGTTTTGCGGCGGCCCCAAGAACGGCAAGCGCCCCGTCGCCGTCGGAGACGAAACCGATGCGTTCCGGTCGGGCGCCAATGCCGCCCAGCCGTCCGATAAGCCCGAATGTTGGCGCATCGCCGCCCATTGTCCGGCCGTTGCTGCCAGGAATGGTAACGCGGATAAAATCCGTTGCACCTTTTTCCGATACCGCCCGTTTTGTTTCCACCTCGGCATCGCCAGTCTTTTCCAGATAGTCGCGGATATGTGCAGCGCTGGCCTGCGGACTATCCAGAACTTCGAAAATGTCGATGATTTGCTTAAGCATGTATGCGGTCCCTGTTCCTTAAGTAGGTCACCATATAGCCTCAGCCTTTTAGCGGTATATCAGGGCTACTACGTATGGGCACGCGGAATGTCTATAGCATCAGGACTTGCCGGA
Source organism: Sneathiella sp. (assembly GCA_002732675.1). GTDB lineage: Bacteria > Pseudomonadota > Alphaproteobacteria > Sneathiellales > Sneathiellaceae > Sneathiella. The sequence continues at coordinate 513 of NVRR01000236.1, forward strand.
TCAGGCTGGAAACCGAGGAGGCATCAAGTTTCTTCATCACGCGACCGCGATGGATTTCAACCGTGCGGTGGCTGATATCCAGTTTGCGGGCGATTTCCTTGTTGGAGAGTCCGTCGACGACATTCTTGGCCACCTCCAGCTCGCGCTGGGTGAGCTGCGGGTAGGCCTGTGCCATTCGAATGGCGAGTTCCTTTTGGCCGCGCAGCCGGGTGTCCGCCATGCTATCGAGCTGCATTTGCAAGGTACCGGCGAGAATGCGCCGTGCCGTAACGACAGGTTTTCCGGTTTGGGCGCTGACCCGGCGTGCCACCTGGCCTGAATAGGCCATGGAATGCATAACAATCAAATCACAATCCTTGAGGCCCTTGGCAATATCATTAATATTGCCGCTGGGGCCGGGCATTGTATAATTCACCGACTGGCGAATGGCCGTGCCATGGGTTATCCGGTCATCATGGCCGTTCCAATCAATCGGGTGCAGGATACCCACTCTACAATCCACCATGGACAAGGATTGCATCCATGTTTCGACTACCGTCTGGGCATGCAAAAGCGGTGTCTTGGTTTCGATGCCGCTATAGAGCCCTGTACTAATGAGAACAATGAAATCATAGTTTTCGTCATCAAGGCGGGCGCAGAGGGAAATCGTCCGTTGTTTGACAACGCTGGCCGGGACGATCCGATAATCACCATTGCGAAAGCGGGTGTGGAAGCTGATCTGGTTGGGCTCCGTCGTCAGCAGCTCGGCATCAATATCCTCGACGTCATCAAGCGCGCCGAACTCATCCGCGATGATGGGAATGTTCAGTTTATTGACGAGATGCGGCGTGATGTCGGGGCGTGGGGATTGCCCAATTGTCACAAAAGCTATTCTCGGAATTTGCGCCATATAACCAGATATCCCCCGGCTTTCCGCTGGTCTAAAAGACTGCCTGCCCGTATTTTTTCAATGTTCTCCTGCGCATAAACATAGACTTTGAGGCTTCAGAACACCATGAAAAGATTAATAAGGGCTCATACGTATTTCATGAAACGGCAACAACCCGCACACTCCGAAACATAAAGGGAATGAAATTAGGGACGGCGGAAAACCAAATGGATGAAGCAGTCAAACTTCGAAATAAAAGATTCGCACTTGTCACAATCGGCCAGTCGCCGCGACCGGATATTGCACCCGACCTGATCGCCGCTTTTGATGCCTCCTGCCATTTTACAGAATTCGGCGCCCTGGATGGGTTGGAGCCTGACGAGATCCGGCAGCTGACGGCGAAAGAGGGTGAGCGCCGCCTTGTTAGTCGTTTGGTTGACGGCACTGAAGTGGTCTGCTCGGAAGAAGCGATCGAGCGGCGCTTGAAAGATCTTTTCGCGGCAATACCGGCGAAAGACTTCGACGCTATCTTGTTGATGTGCTCGGGCAAGCTGGAGAATATTGAGCATGAGTTGCCGGTTTACTGCCCCTTCGATGCCCTCACGGTGGAGATACAGGCACGTACGGATCGGGGCCAGAAAATAGGCATGATCTCACCAGATAAAGGGCAGATCAGCAAGATGCAGGAGCTTTTCGAGGGCGCAAAATCGGCCTCCTTTGCCTCAGCATCGCCTTATGGTGCGGACGAGTTTGTGGAGGCGGGTGCAGCGCTGCAGGGCACTGATTTTATCATCATGAATTGTATGGGTTATGACGCCACCATGGCCGAAAAAGTCGAGGAAGCTGCCGGGGTGGCGACTACGACCGTCCGGGATATTTTTATGAAACATGCCGTGACGGGCCTGTCGTTACAAATGAGCACGTAAGACGCTCCTAAAATAAATAACAAGAACAATTCGCTAAATGTATTAAACAGAGAGGAAGAAAATATGAAATATTTAACACGACGACGTTTTGGCAAGCTGGTTCAGGCCTGCGCCATCGCTGGAGTGGCGATGGCCGGTCTAGCGGCGGCGCCCGCAACGGCGTTTGAGCGAACTGACGACGGAAAAATTCTGGTCATTGCGGGCCGCCAGCCGGTATCGACACTGGATCCCAGCGTCAAATACAATGCCTCTATCCGGACAATGCAGCAGGCAATGTATGATGCGCTTGTCAAATATGAAGGAACCCCCGCGGTAACGCAGCCCTGGCTCGCAAAGAGCTGGGAATCAAGTGCCGACGGCAAAACCTGGACGTTCAAGCTTGTGGATAATGCTAAATTCCACAGCGGCAATCCTGTTAATGCCGAAGCTATCAAATATTCCTTTACCCGGACTTTGGAACTCAACAAAGGCCCATCCTGGATGCTGTCCGACTTCCTTAAACCGGAAGGGATTGTCGTTCTGGATGACTTGACCGTACAGTTTAATCTGGAAAAGCCTTATGCGGCCTTTTTGTCCTTCTTGCCTTGGTGGTACATTATGGACCCTGCCGTCGTAAACGAGCATGTGGTGGATGATGACTACGGCCAGAAGTGGTTGACAGAAAATGAAGCCGGCAGCGGACCATATTCCTTGAAGCGATTTGATCAGGGTACGCTGTATGAGCTTGCGCGGGTAAAAGACTACTGGAAAGGTGATGGCGGCTCTAATATTGCCGGTATTATCTATAAACTAGTCCGCGAAACGTCGGCACAACGTGCGGCCCTGATGCGCGGCGAAGCAGATATTGTTCTGGATCTGTCCCCAGACGAATTTGACCAAGTTGCGAAGGTCAAAGGCATTAAAACATCTACGGAGCCTGCGTTGACGGCTTTTGGATTGAAGTTCAATACCCAAGGTAAGTACATGTCAGACAAAAACCTGCGCAAAGCTGTTGCGAGGGCGTTTGACTATGACGCGCTGATTGCCATTTTCAATGGCAAAGCGGTTTTGCAGACAAGCCCATTTACCGATGATATCAAAGGAAAAATCGACGTTCCCGGTATTGCGCGTTATGACCTGGCGATGGCTAAAGAGTATCTGTCGAAATCTCAGTGGCCAGATGGCGGGATTGAGCTTGAATATGTTTATGTTCAGGGGCTGGAAATTGAACGCCTGATGGGTTTGGTTTTGATCGACAACCTTAAAAAGCTGAATATCAGCCTGAAAATGGTGCCGCTAACCTGGCCTAATCTTGTCGCGCGTTCTTCAAAGCCCGACACGGCTGCGGATATGACCGCGATTTTTGCGACACCTGTGTCGACAGATCCAGATGCCGTTGCGTACCAGTATCACCCTAAATCCCAGGGTAAATATTATGGTGCGCATTTTTACGACAACCCAAAAGTCACGGCATTGATCGAGAAAGCACGGTATACGCCGAACTGGGAAGATCGGGCGCCTATGTATGCTGAAATCCAGAAGATCATTGTCGAAGATCAGCCGGAAATCTTCGGTATGATGCGCAAAAGGCTTGTGGCTTACCGCGACTATGTCACCGGCTTCTCCTACACCCCCGTGCGGATGACGACGGAAGTCGATCTGTATGGACTGGGTATTGGAAATTAACCTCCCTGCCTACCCTGCCGGGTCTATGATGGAACCGGCAGGGATTTTCTTATAGAGGGGAAGACAATATGCTTAAGATGATCGTTAAGCGTAGTATCATGATGCTTGGCATGCTTTTAGGGCTGCTGGTGATCACATTCACCATTTCCCATATTGCGCCTGGCGATCCGGTAGCTCTTGCGGCGGGGCCTGATGCAACCCAGGAAATGATAGATCAGCTCCGGCAGGAATATGGCTTTGACAGGCCATTGTACCAACAGTTTTTTGCCTATGTCGGCAATATTATTCAAGGCGATCTGGGCAGGTCGATCTATACGACCCGTGAGGTGGCACAGGATCTTTTCAAATATTTCCCGGCGACGCTGGAGTTGGTGATCTATTCCATTCTCTTTGCGATTTTGGTTGCCATACCGCTCGGCGTGATCTCCGCTGTCAATCAGAATAACTGGATCGACAATGCCATTCGTATCTTAAGCTCTTCCGGTGTCGGTCTGCCGATGTTCTGGCTGGCCCTGATGTTGCAACTCTATTTCGCTCTGGAACTTGGCTGGTTCCCTTTGGGTGGCCGGTTGGGCCTGATGACCGACCCGCCGACATTTATAACCGGCATGTACACGATCGACGCATTGCTCACGGGGCGGATCGATGTCTTTTTTGAGGCACTGCATTATATGGTGCTGCCTGCATTGGCCCTCAGTTTTCCAGCGATCGCATCGATTATTCGCGTCAATCGCGCCGAAATGCTGGAAACCCTGGGTCTTGATTATATTACAAACGCCAAGGCGCAAGGCATCTCCCGCTTTCGGATGATCGGGCTTTATGCGCTGAAGAATGCGATGCTGCCGACCTTGGCCATTATCGGCCTGCGGTTTGGCTGGATGCTGGGCGGAACGGTATTGATCGAATCTGTTTTTGACTGGCCCGGCGTTGGCCTCTATGCCCTACAAGCTGTCACGGCGTCTGATTTCGAACCGGTTATGGCGGTCACCCTGCTTTTGGGGGCCTGGTTCATGCTGACCAATTTCCTGATTGATATCATCTATGGCGTCCTTGATCCTCGCGTTCGAAAATTAGCGTAAGGCGGAGCAGAAACATGACAGATAATACGGCCGCGCCCACCTTCCGCGAGAGGCATGCGAGTACAATTCGGACCTGGCGGCTTTACGCCAAAACCTTCCGCAATAATGGTGCGGCCATGGTCGGTCTCATCATCATTTCTTT
>NVRR01000237.1 GCA_002732675.1 Sneathiella sp.
GCCCAATGCGGCGGGCCTGCGCAAAAGTGTCTATGCGGAAGAACTTGCAAGCCAATATCGCGTTCCCCTTGTTCGCATGCTGGAAGGCGGCGGCGGGAGCGTTTCCAAAGGTAAAGGCGGTTCCGGGACGGTTGGCAGCCCTGTTTATGAAAAACCAAGATTTCGTTCTATTGCCAAAATCATGGGCGAAGTGCCTGTGGCATCGGCCGCCCTGGGCCCCGTCGCTGGCTTTCCCGCGGCGCGGTTTGCTGCCTCCCACTTTTCTGTCATGACACGGGAAACGGCACAAATCCTGATTGCCGGACCGGCGCTGGTCGCCCGCGCCCTTGATATCCATATGACCAAGGAAGAACTAGGCGGGGCACAAGTCCACAGCAAAAATGCCGTTGCCGCCAACATCGCCAAAGACGAAGCAGATGCCTTTCATCAGATCCGGCGGTTTTTGAGCTACCTGCCAAGCAATGTCTGGGAACTGGCCGCAACGCAGCCAACGGATGATCCAACAGATAGACGCGATGAAAAACTGCTCTCGATCGTGCCCCGGAACCGCCGTCACCCCTTCGATATGCGTAAACTCATCAAGATGATCATTGATCAGGAGAGTTTCTTCGAAATGGGGAAAGCCTATGGGCCCAGCCTAATCACCGCATTCGCGCGCATGAACGGTCAATCCGTGGGGATTATCGGCAACGACTGCCGGTTCTATGCCGGTGCCATGGGCGCCGGCGCTGCGCAAAAAGTGCGTCGCTTTATCGAGCTTTGCGACACCTTCCACTTGCCTATCATCAATTTTACCGATGAACCGGGATTTATGATCGGACCGGAATCGGAAAAAGACGGGACAATTAAATATGGTACATCTGCGGTCGCGGCGGCGGTGATGTCGGTGGTGCCCTGGGCCACCGTTGTCATCAAGAAAACCTTCGGCGTGGCTGCCGCCGCGCATTTCAGCGATGAGGGATATGTCCTCGCCTGGCCGAGTGCCGAAATGGGGGCTTTGCCTGTCGAAGGCGGCGTCGCCGTGGCCTTCCGGCGCCAGATTGAGGCCGCAGAGGATCCCGACAAGTTAAGGGCGGAGTTGGAAGCTGAACTTGCTGTCCAGCAATCTCCGTTCCCGCGCGCAGAAAGCTTCAACGTACATGACGTGATCGACCCGCGTGAAACCCGGCCAGCGCTTTGTCAGTGGATTGCTTGGATCAGTCCAAATCTGGGCCGCTTGAAGGGTCCCGTTTCCTTCGCATTTCGGCCGTAAAATCAACAACAGCAAGAAAGGACATTACATATGACCGCATCCATGAAATTATCCATTGAAGGTTGGCTCGATGGCGATAAAATTCCCGGTAAATTTGCCTTCGGCGTTCCCGCAGATGAAGGCCATGTCGCCTTGAGTGACAATAAAAGCCCGGCAATGAAATGGTCAGGCGCGCCGGCGGGAGCCAAATCCTTCGCCCTGATCTGCCATGATTCAGACGTTCCCTCCTCTGGTGAGGACGTAAATCAGGAAGGCAAGACGGTCCCTGAAAATTTACCCCGGGTCGATTTTTATCATTTGGTGCTGACCGATATTCCGGCGGAGTATTCTTCCTTTGCCGAAGGTGAGCTTGGAGAAGGTGTCACCCCGAAGGGCAAGGCGCCCGGCCAGCAGGCCTACGGCGTGACAGGGGTCAATAACTTTACAGACTGGTTCGCGGGCGATCCGGACATGGGCGGCGACTATGGAGGGTATGACGGCCCCTGCCCGCCTTGGAACGACAGCATCATCCATCATTATCACTTTACGATTTACGCGCTTGATGTGGAAAGTCTCGACCTATCCGGCTCCTTCGGCGGCCCGGACGCGCTGGACGCCATGCAGGGACATGTTCTCGCAAGCGGATCATTTGTTGGAAAATACAGCCTCAATCCGGACGTCTATATTTAGCTGCAGCTACGGTCAGGCCCTCAATACAGGCATGGCGTGAGCACGCTTGTATTTTCAGTCGCTTTCCCCATTTGATAGGAAGGGAAGCGCTATGAGGATGGGTATGATATGATGGCGGTTGCAGAGCTTGTTGCCAGAGAAAGACCGGCAGCGTCCAATAAATATAGTATCGGTATCCACCCGGTTCCGGAGCGTATTCAGGGATTTAAAGATGGCGTGCGTCTTGTGGATACGACAAACGCGCTGATCGTCCGTGAAACTCACCTTGTTCCCATCTACTATATTCCCCGCGAAGACGTCGCCATGGACTATTTCAGCCGGACGGATTTCAGAACATTCTGTCCGTTCAAGGGAAATGCGAGCCACTGGGCTCTGACCCTTGGCGACCACCAGAGTAGCCCGGCGGCCTGGTCCTATGAAACGCCGTTTTTAGAGGCAGAGCCGGTCAAAAACCATATTGCCTTTTATGGCGATGTTTTTGACAAATGGGTGCGGGGTGAAGAAGAAGAAAAGTATCTGTCGCCGCGCATGTTATTGGCCGAGCCAGAGAATCTTGTTGATTGGCTGATCCGGGGGGCCTGGGCGGCTAAGAACCATGTAGAATTGACCGCTCAGTTAGGAAACCGGCTGGTGCAGACAGGTATTCCTGTCGCGCGGCTTAATGTTGCCCTGCGCCAATTGCATCCGCTTGTTGCAGGCCGCAGCTATATCTGGCGGCGAAAATCTAACGAAGTGGAGGAATTTTCTATATCTCATACCAGCCTGAACGGTCCTGGGTACCTGAACAGTCCTATGAAGCTGGTGTCAGAGGGATTGGGCGGCATACGACAAAGGCTGGATGTGGACGAGGAAAATTTCGAATTTTCGATCATGGCAGAATTGAAAGCCCAAGGCGCGACAGATTATGTCGCTCTGCCGCTGCCGTTTTCTGACGGGATCATTCATAATCTGACCTTGACATCGGACGCACCGGAAGGATTTTCCACATCGGATCTGGGCCAAATTTTTGAAGCGTTACCACTGATCAGCCGCATGTATGAGGTCCATAAGGTAAAATCGGATTCGAAAGCTCTGCTGGAAACCTATCTTGGAAAATCCGCCGGCAATAAGGTTCTGAACGGCCTCGTCAAGCGCGGAGATGGCGAAACCATTCAGGCTGTGATTTATTTTTGCGACTTAAGCGATTCCACGGCGCTCACCGAAAAGTTGGGCCAGCAGAAATACCTCAACCACCTGAATAAATTCTTTGATGCCTCTGCTGTCTCTGTTGCCGAAAATGGTGGGGATGTCCTCAAATTTATTGGCGACGCTATTCTGGCAATTTTTCCGATTAAGGATACATCAAAGGAAGAGATCGCCCGCGCCTGCCAACAAGCCGCCAAGGCAGCCCGGTCGACAATCACGGCGCTGGCGGAAATTAAGCATGAAGCACCCATGCACTGCACCATTGGTCTGCATCACGGGGAAGTTATGTATGGCAATGTCGGGAGTGAAGACAGGCTTGATTTCACCGTCATCGGATCGGCGACGAATGAGACGGCCCGCATCGGTGAAATCTGCAAGGAAATAGGCCATGCCATTCTTCTCTCTGATGATGTGGCGACGCATATACCGGAGGATGTCCGTTCCGTTGGCGCATTCGCCTTAAAAGGCGTTGCCGAAAAGAGGGAGCTTTTCTGCTTTGAAACCGCGAATGAAGGCTAAGCTCAGGCAAGATATTCCAAACCTCGAAAGTGGGATACGGGACATCGAAATCTGGCTTACCGGTCAAATGCTGGGGCATATGGATTTTCTATCGCTTTTCTCAGAGCTCAGCCAGCGCATCGACAAAACGCTGTTCCCTCTGTTGCGCTCCCATGTCACCATGCGGCAAATACATCCGTTCATCGATCATACGGACCATACTTGGTATCGCGACCAGGCGCTGAATTCCAATTCCCAACCCCGGCCTGAGGGCGAGCGGCTTATCTGGGTAAAAAGCCCGCTCTACCATATGGTCGAGAATTTCATACCCGAGATGCGTTACGATTTGACGCGCCCTGAGAATGTAAACCTGTTTCCGATTTTCTCTGAATTCGCCGAGAAAGGCGCTACCGACTATATTGCCTTCCTTTTTCCCTTCGGCGATATTGCAACCGCTAAAAAACGCTCTGACGGAGCTCTTTCGTCCTGGGCAACTGACAAGGAGGGTGGGTTTACCGAACAGGACGTAAATGTTCTCAGGCGACTGGTCAGCTTGTTTTCTGTCTCGGCCAGGCTGCATAAACGCGAGCAGACCCTTGATGATGTTCTCGCCGCCTATATGGGACCGCTGGCTGGCCAGCAGGTGATGGACGGCAAAAACCAGCGCGGCGACGGCGAGATCATTCAAGCCGTCATCTGGATTTGCGATTTACGGGGAAGCAGTTCTCTAGCCGATAAAATGGAGATGCCTGACTACCTCGCCCTACTCAATCAGTTTTTTGAAGTCATGGCTAATGCCGTTATGAATGAAGGCGGAGAAGTCCTGAAATTCATGGGCGACGGGTTTCTGGCTATTTTCCCGACTTCGAAGGATAACGCCATATCAGAAGCCGCCGCGCAGGCCGTGACCGCGGCCCAGCGAGGGGGAGAAGCCTTGGCAAGCCTCAAGACGGAGGCCCGCAAATTAGGCTATGGCATTGGCATCCATCATGGCGATGTTATGTTTGGGAATATTGGCGCACGCGAAAGGCTCGATTTCTCGGTTATCGGACCGGCGGTCAATAAAGCGAGCCGCCTTCAGGACCTGACAAAGGCACTCGACGTTCGCATCCTTGTCTCAAAGGCCGTTGCCGAGCAGGTAAACATTCCCTGGCATAAATACCCGGCTCAGAAAATTCCCGGCCTTGATGAGCCGATTGACGTTCTGACGCCCCTCTGATCACTCGTTAAAGATCGAGCAACTCGTAAAGACTCCCGGCTATTTCCTGGTGAATATTGTCATCATCACCAATACGCGCCAGCACATAACCCCCCTGTATGGAGGAGATAAATAGTTTTGCCAGTGTTTCCGGGGTCAGCCGCGGGCTTATGTCTCCGGTCTTCTGGGCCTCCCGGATAACATCACATAGTAGCCCGTATAAATGCGCGAAATTTTGGTCTGACACTTGAGCGTAGAATAGTCAGTAATCTGTGGATATCACTCAACGGCGGTCTGGGAGGTATACGAGGTCTCAGAGTAA
>NVRR01000238.1 GCA_002732675.1 Sneathiella sp.
CATCGCTTCTTCCATCACCTTGTCCGCCGGGACGACACGGTTGATCAAGCCCCAATCCAGCGCCTCGGCCGCTGTCAGAACACGGTTCGTCAGCATCAGCTCCTGCGTCCGGCGAAGACCGATATGACGCGCCACGTAAAAAGTAGAGCTCCCATCAGGAACCAGCCCAGCGCGGGTATAGGCCATGGTGAATTTGGCATCCTCGGAGGCAATACTAAGATCGCCGCATGCCGACATACTAAAGCCCGCGCCCGCCGCCATGCCATTTATCGCCGTGATGAGGGGAGCGTCCATACGGGCAAAACGCGAGAGCGCCGCATGAAGGTAGATCGTCATTTCCTTCAGAAGTTTTGACATATTATCACCGGCACCGGCGAAGCTCGCCAGATCACCTCCGGCGGAAAAGAAACGGCCGGCACCGGTTAGAATAACGCAGCGAATATCCGGGTTCTCGTCACACTCGATAGAGAGCTCCATCAATTCCTGAGACATTTTCATGCTCAGGGCGTTGGCGCTGTCCGGGCGGTTCATGGTAATAACCGCGACATGCCCGTCCCGATCAAACTTCACAGTCTCGTACGACATCACATCCTCCCCTTTTTAGTTTCCCCAAATATACGCCTGAACTATTGATAGATAAAATGATTTATTTCAATGGAAACTATTGATAGTATCTATAGTATGGACATATATCAGCTTCGATATTTTCTCGCCATTGTCGAGACCAGTAATTTTTCTCGGGCAGCGGAGCGTGCCTTTGTTACTCAGCCAACTTTATCGGCCGGTATTAAAAAACTGGAAACGGAACTGGGGTCCCTACTCTTTAACCGGGGAGCCCGTATCACTACCCTGACCGATGCCGGGCATCGTTTTTTGCCCCGCGCCCGGACTATTATATATGAATGCAACGCGGCAAAACAGGAGCTTGCCCGCGATACCCCCGTCAAACGCTTGCGGCTTGGCATCTTGCGGAGTTTACCGACCGCCGCTTTATCTGCCTTGCTGGCTGATTTTGGCAAAGCCCAGCCCGATATACAGATTTCGCTCAAAGAAGGCACCTTGAACCAATTGCATGCCTGGCTCAGCGAGAAAAGGATTGATGTCGCCTTTGCCGTTGCGCCGGAGGGAGACGCCCATTCCAGCTTTGACCGCCTCTATAGCTGGAAATATGTCCTTGCCGTCCCGCGCCATCATCCTTTCGCAAATCGTAGTTCTGTGCCGTTAAAACAATTGGACAGGTTGGATTTCGTCCATCGTACCCACTGCGAATCCGGGATGGACATCACCCGCACATTCTCCAACGCAGGCGTAAATCCCCATATTATTTTCAGAACCGATCAGGATGAAAAGGCGCTGGCCTTTGTTGGCGCCGGTCTTGGCCTCTGCATGATACCGGATATACACAGCGCCGCGAATATTGCGCAAATCCCCGTAGACGGGATCAATATTGGCCGCATCATCGGCTTGATTTGGAATGAGCCAGAGGAAACCGATCTCATTAAGTCTTTTCGCTTGTTCGCAACCAGTCATGAATGGCGGGCCGACCGGCTTACATCGCAAAATCTCAACTGGGCACGGTAGCCTTTATATGAGGACGAGGGTCGCGAGCCCCAGAAAGGCAACAAAGCCGATAATATCGGTCGTGGTCGTCACGAAAACACTAGAGGCAATGGCGGGATCTATGTTGAGTTTTTCCAGCGTGACCGGCACCAGCATCCCGACAGTCCCTGCCACCACGACATTGACAACCATCGCTGTCGCAATGACGATGGAGATTAGCGGATCGCCAAACCAAGCCCAGGTAATCAAGCCAATCAAAATCGCAAAAAACGATCCATTGAGCGACGCGACAATCATTTCCTTGTTCAGGATGCGGAACATATTCGCTGAAGTGAGTTCCTTGGTCGCAATTGCCCGGACGGCGACCGTCAATGTCTGTGTTCCCGCGTTGCCCCCCATGCTGGCGACAATAGGCATGAGCACAGCGAGCGCGATAATCGCCTCTAAAGTCGCATCGAACATGCTAATCGCAGCAGACGCCGCCATCGCCGTGAACAGATTTATCAGAAGCCAGGGAAATCGTATGCGTGCCGTTGACAGCACATTCCCGAACAGGTCATCCTCCGGCACCCCAGCGAGCAGAAGCAGGTCTTCCTCCGCCTCTTCACTGATCACATCGACGATATCATCGACAGTAATCACACCGATCAACATACCACTCGGATTGACCACAGCGGCCGAGGCTAAGCGGTATTGCTGGAACAGATAGGCGACGTCCTCCTGATCCATGTCGACCGGGATAAGTTTTTGTTCGATATCCATAATATCGCGAACAGCAACCTCTCGCTTGCTCCGCATGGCGCGGTTAAGCGGAATGGTCCCGATGGGCCGGTGCCGTGGATCGACGACAAAAATCTCGTAAAACTCATCGGGCAGATCAACCGTATCGCGCAGGAAATCAATTGTATGGCCGATACTCCAAAATTCCGGGACCGCGATCAGATCGCGCTGCATTAGTCGCCCGGCGGAATCTTCCTCATACGACAGACCTTCTTCCAGGGCGGCCCGGTCTTCAGCCGGAATTTCGCGGAGAACATCCTGCTGCTCTTCTTCCTCCAAGTCCTCCAGAACATCAACCGCGTCATCTATGTCCAGCTCGTTAATGAACGCCGCAATTTGGGCCGGCGCCATCTCATCAACAAGATGGTCGCGGACATTTTCGTCCAGGTCCGAATAGACGTCTGGATCGAGCTTTCCTTCCATGATCCCGAGAAACGTAGATCGCAGTTTCGGTTTTAGCTGCTCAATCAGATCGGCAATATCAGCGGAATGCCATTCCGCCAGCGCCGACTGGATATATTCGGCTCTGCCCTCCCTGATCGCATCCTGAATTTTCTGAACAATTTCGTCATTGAGCCCATACTGCACGCTCGAATCCTGCTGCTCGTCTGCTGCGGGGTCCGCCTGTCTGATGGGCTCTTCCGAGGTCATCAGCTTTCGTCAATCAGGTTTTGGCGGCGGGCGACGGGTCCTGGCATCATCTTGCCGGCTTTATGGTCCTGTGCATCAACCGCAGCGACCGCCGTCATGTTGACCAGCCCGCGGACAGTCACAGACGCCGCGACGACATGAACAGATTTCGACAAGCCGATCAAAATTGGACCGACGGCGATACCATGGCCAATGCTTTTCGCAATATTGTAGCTGATATTTGCTGAATCAAGGTTCGGCATGATCAGCAAATTCGCGGCGCCTTTAAGCCTTGAATTAGGGAAGACGGCTTCGCGGATCGCAGGAATAAGCGCCGAATCAGCCTTCATTTCCCCTTCGATTTCTAGCTCCGGCGCGAGTTTCTCGACGATTTTTAGAGCTTTACGGGCCCGCCGTGCAGACGGCATGTCTGTGGAGCCAAAGTTCGAATAAGACAAAAGCGCCACTTTGGGCTCAATCCCGAAGCGCCGCACCTCGTCCGCCGCTAAAATCGACAGTTCCGCTAATTCTTCAGGCGTATGTTCATGACTAACCTGGGTGTCCGCAAAAAACAGCGTGTGCTCCGGCATAATAAGCAAATGAAGTGCGGAGGCATCCCGCACGCCATCGCGAAGGGGAATAATGTCTGAAACACGCCGGAAATGCTGCTCATATTTCCCATATGTCCCGCAAATCAGTGCATCCGCATGCGCCAAATGCACCATCATCGCCCCAATGATGGTGTTATTGGTCCGTATACGTGCTTTCGCGGTTTCAATATCGACCCCGAAGCGTTCCCGCAGCTTGTGATAGGCCTGCCAGTATTCCCGATATCGCGGATCATCTTCCGGATCGACAATTTCAAAATCGTCGTCTGGCTTGATCTTCAATCCCAGTTTTTTAAGGCGAAATTCTATGACTTTACGACGCCCAATCAGAATTGGGGCTGCCAGTCCTTCATCAATGACGGACTGCACGGCGGATAGAACCCTTTCGTCCTCACCTTCCGCATAGACAACCCTCATTAATTCCTGCCGCGCCCGATCAAATAACGGTTTCATAACGAAACCGGTACGGTAGACAAAGTTGGAGAGTTTTTGATGATACTGTTTTAGGTCTTTTATGGGTCGGCTCGCGACACCACTTTCCATAGCGGCTTTTGCAACGGCGAACGATACTTCCAGATAAAGCCGTGGATCAAAGGGAGTCGGAATAATATATTCCGGCCCAAAACTGGCCTGTGCCCCGCCATAAGCCTTGGCGACGATGTCTGATTGCGGCGCCATGGCCAGATCGGCGATGGCCTTCACCGCTGCTATTGTCATTTCCTCATTGATTTCCGTCGCCCCCACATCCAGGGCACCACGGAACAGGAACGGAAAACAAAGAACATTATTGACCTGATTGGGATAGTCAGAGCGGCCCGTGGCGATAATAGCGTCTGGCCGGACGGCTTTTACTTCTTCAGGCAGGATTTCCGGGGTCGGATTAGCAAGCGCCAGGACAATAGGCTTTTCTGCCATGGACGCCACCATATCTGCCTTCAGCGCGCCGGGTCCGGAACAACCCAGAAAAATATCGACGCCTACCATTGCCTCCGCAAGGGTTCGTTTGTCCGTATCGATCGCAAAGACCGACTTATAAGGGTCCATCTCAACTTTCCGGCCCTTATAAACGACGCCGTGGAGATCACATACCGTGATGTTTTCTCTTGGTAAGCCAAGGGTGACGAGCAAACCGAGGCAGGCAAGCGCCGCTGCGCCCGCGCCGCACGCCGTAAGCTTAACTTTGGCGATATCCTTATCGACAATGCGCAACGCATTATAGACGGCTGCGGCGACGCAAATGGCTGTGCCATGCTGATCATCGTGAAAAACCGGTATCTTCATCCGCTCCCGACAGAGTTTTTCAACAATGAAGCATTCCGGCGCCTTGATATCTTCAAGATTTATGGCGCCAAAAGTCGGCTCCAGGGCGACGATGATATCAACAAGTTTCTCAGGGTCCAGCTCAGCAAGCTCAATGTCAAAAACATCTACGCCTGCAAACTTTTTAAAAAGAACCGCCTTGCCCTCCATCACGGGCTTGGCCAAGGGGATTACGCTGGTGGAAAGCAGCCGGGCCGACCATCAGGCAC
>NVRR01000239.1 GCA_002732675.1 Sneathiella sp.
CGCGACGGTAGCAGGCCGGGCCGGGGTTGGCACCCGCCGATTCCGGTCCCACCCGATAGCGCGTTCCATCGAATTGCAGGACAGACCCGCCACCTGCGGCCACCGTATGAATATGCATCATTGGCGCGCGCATACGAATGCCGGCGACTTCGGTCTCGAAGCTCCGCTCATAGGTACCCTCATAATGGGTCACATCCGTCGAGGTGCCCCCATATCGAAGCCGATCAGCTTGGTCAGGCCACTCATGGCCGCTGTCCGGGTCATGCCGACGACGCCGCCTGCCGGGCCAGACAGGATCGCGTCCTTGCCCCGGAACCGCCGGGCATCCGTCAGGCCGCCGTTGGGCTGCATAAACATCAGACGCGGTCCGTCCGCGTTATCGTCGCTCATGCCAAGTTCATCCTTCACCTGATTGACGTAGCGCTTCAGGATCGGCGACAGATAGGCATCGACCATAGTGGTGTCACCACGAGCCACAAGTTTGATCAGCGGGCTGATTTCATGGCTGGTGGAAATTTGCGTGAAGCCGATTTCCTGGGCGATTTTAGCGGCTTGACGATCGTGATCGGGAAATTTATAGCCATGCATGAAGGCAATTGCGATGCCCCGAATGCCTTTATCATAAGCTGCTTGCATATTGTTGCGTAGATTTATCGTGTCCAAGGGCACCAGGACGGTTCCGTTGGCATCGACGCGTTCGTCTGCCTCCACAGCCTCTTCATACAGAAGTTCCGGCAATTTTATATTGAGATCAAAAATACGGGGACGACTCTGATAACCAATTCGAAGTGCATCGCCAAATCCTCTTGTTGTCACGTAAAGGGTGCGATCGCCTTTACGCTCCAACAAGGCATTGGTCGCCACGGTGGTTCCCATTTTTATATTTTTAATGTGGCGGGCGACATCCGTATCGAACCCGTCCCGGGTTAGCAGGTCCCGAATGCCCTGTACGGCGGCGTCTTTGTAGCGCTCCGGATTCTCTGACAGTAGCTTGTGAGAGACGAGCGATCCATCGGGGCGCTTAGCGACGATATCGGTAAAGGTGCCGCCCCGATCAATCCAGATTTGCCACATTTTCTTCGGTCCTTTTCTTGGTTTAGCGAGAATAGACGGCTTCTGGGAGCCAGAGCGCAATCTGCGGGAAGGCCAGCAGCATCCCGATCATGACAAACATGGTGGTAACAAAGGGCAGGGTGCCAATCATGACATCGTTGAGCTGGCCATGTTTCCGAATACCCTGCACCACATAGAGATTGATCCCGATGGGCGGCGTGATCAGCGCTGTTTCCAGCAGCACCATCAGCAAAATGCCGAACCAGACAGGGTCATAGCCAAGTTCGACGATGATCGGGGCCAACAAAGGCGCCGTTGTCAGAAGCATGGAAAGCGTTTCCATAAAGCAACCCAGCAAGATCAGGAACGCAATGATCATCAGCATGGTCTGGAAGGGTGACCAGCCGAGATCGACGATAAATTGCGTCAGCGCCTGGGTTAAGCCGATCGAGGCCAGAACGAAATTCAGGAAAATCGCGGCAAGGATGATCAACATGATCATGGCCGTGGTCCGCATGGTGCCCTCAATGGCGCCTTTCAGCATCTCGATAGTCAAAGTCTTGTTCGCAGCAGCAAGTCCCATGGCGGCGACCACACCCAGGGATGCCGCCTCCGTTGGTGTTGCCAGACCGGCATAGATAGAACCAACCACAACAACAAAGATACCGAGGGGCGGGATCAGGCCTGGCAGGCTGGCAATTCGCGACGACCAGGTCACCTCGATTTTTGTACCGCCCAGCTTTTCTTGAACGTACAGGCGATAATCACGGTCAACATAAACAGTCCGGCAAGCAGCAAGCCGGGCAGAAAGCCTGCGAGGTAAAGTTCAGGGACGGAGGTGTCGGTCAGCAGCCCGTACAGGATGAGGTTAATTGAGGGCGGGATCAGGATGCCCAAGGTGCCGCCTGCTGCCAGAGTGCCGAGGAACAGGCGTTCATTATATTTACGTTTCTGAACTTCGGGCAGGGCAACGGTGCCAATGGTGGCGGCGGTGGCCACACTGGAGCCAGAGGTCGCCGCAAACAAGGAGCAGGCGCCGATATTGGAATGCATCAACCCGCCTGGCAACCAGCCAAGCCATTGCACCATGCCTTCATACATCTTTGAGGCAATACCGGAGCGCAGTAAGATCTCTCCCAGAAGTACGAACATCGGTATGGCAACCAGCAGGAATTCCGTACTGTTCTGCCAGGCAATATCGCCAAGGGTGCGGTAAAGCGGGCTGGTACTGAACGTGAAGTTGAGCGAGAACGCCAGCCAGCCTAAGGCGGCGGCGATCGGAATCCCGAAGGCAACAAGGCCCATTAGAACGACAACGGCTTGTATTAACATTTCAGACGTCCCCTCTGTTAGCCGCGTTCTCGGTACTCACTGGAACTTCAGCAACGGTTTCTTCCGTGATTTGCTCATCAACTGATTTCACGCCGACGAGACGCTGGAGCATGTCGTAGTCTTTGCGCATCAGCGCCCCGATAGACGCACAATCAGGATGCCCGTTGCCAGCGCGAAAGCCAGGCCTAACCACCAGACGGTCTGTGGGATGGCGAGGGGCGTTCGAAGCGGAGTGATAGAGCGGGAGCCATAGTCATAACTGTCCATGAGGATACCCCATCCCTGATAGGTCATGAGGCCGATAAAGCCGAGCAGCAGAACGAGCCCCAGAATATCGGAAGCAGCGCGTGCCCAACGGGGAAACAGATGATAAAAGGCATCGACACGAATGTTAGAGCGCATAATCAGCGCGTAGGCGAAGGCGAGGCTGGTGGACATACCAAAAGCGTAGCCGGAAAGCTCATCTGAGCCCGCAAGGCTTACATTGAAAATCTTGCGGGCGAAAACGTCGATCGTTACCAGGAATGCGGCACCGATCAGCAGGATACCACCGAGCCAGACCAGACGCTGCGATATCCCCTCGACGGCTTTCAGTAATTTTATCATTATGATACCCCTCCCATGGTGCAGAAGTCGTGGGGGAAGCGGGAGTAGTACCCGCATCCCCATTTGGTGGCTATTTCTGGATGGCATTCAGGCCAATGATTTTGCCGACGGAGGCATTCCAGTCTTTGGCGCAATCCTCACCGCAGCGTTCCGCCCAACGCGCCAGAATAACATCTTTGGCAATCTGGTTACGGGTTTTGAGGTCGGCGTCGCTTGGCTCAACCAGAACCATGTTGGCTTTTTCGCCGATATCGCATTTCTTACCGGAGAGGCAATCAAGGGCAATGGCATCTTCTTGCGCCGTCTCTATCCACATGGCGTCGGTCAGCTTATCCAGTTCGGTTTTGAGTTTGGCTTGCTTTTCCGCCCCAAGAGAGTCCCATTTGTCCATATTCATGGCGCCGAATGCGAGGCCCCAGCCAACGCGCATTGTGTAAGCGTGATCTGCGACTTGGTACCATTTGGCCTTATAGGCAGACATGGTGCCGGTAATACCGCAATCGACGACACCTTTTTCGGGGGCTGGGATAGCTTCGGCGAAGGGTACAGTGACGCTCGTTCCGCCAACGCCTTCGACGAAATCACCAAGTGTGGTTGCATAGACGCGGATCTTCTTGCCTTTGAGATCACCGATGTCTTTGATTTCGCCTTTACACCACAGCATTTGGCTCGGGAACGGATAAACCTTCAGGAGCTTGGCGTTGTAATATTGCGCAACAGCCTTTTCCAGAATTGGGAAGTAGGCTTCGGCGACTTTTCGCTGGGTTGCAATATCCTAAGTGACCGACGATAAGTCCGCCCCTTCAAAGACAGGGTTTTCTGCCGCTACATATCCGGGAAGTCCGTAGGCGTAGTCATAAACGCCGTTTTTCAAAAGGCGCATGAATTCGAAGCCTTTCAGGCCCAGTTCGGTCTGTGGTTTGATATCACCCGTAATCAGGCCATCCGTTGCGACGGCGATTGTTTCGTTCCAGAACGGGCCTTCATGTTTTTGATAATTGGTCAGGCTGCCCTAGGTGCCGACAGCTTTAATCACGACCGGATCGTCGGCATATGCCGTTGTCCCGGTCAAGCCCATCGTTGCCGCCACGGCAACTGCAGACGCAATCTTGCAAAATGTTTTCATTGTTATTCTCCCTATTAGATTTAAAAACTCAGGATTTGTCGGAGGGGCATGTCTTCAGGCTGGCGGTATCCCAGCTTTTGACATCGGTGATCAGCATGTGTCCGGGCGCATGCGAGATAAACAAAGGTAACTTCGCGGCCTGGATGGCGGCTTGCGGTGTCACGCCGCACGCCCAGAAAACCGGAATTTCGTCAGCTTTTATTTCTGTTGCGTCTCCCCAATCCGGCGATGCGAGATCCGAGATGCCAATTTCTCCGGGGTCACCCATATGGATGGGCGCGCCATGGGCTTGAGGGAAACGCGCTGTAATATTAACAGAGCGAAGCGCGTTGGCCTGTGACATTGGCCGCATGGAAACCACAAGGGGACCGGCAAAAGGACCGGCAAAGGTTGTTTCAATACGGGTTTGGTACATGGGGACCGTTTTGCTTGCATCGATATGACGAAGCGGAATGCCTTCCGAGATTAGCGCGTTTTCAAAAGAGAACGAGCAGCCAAGAACGAACGCGACCAGGTCCTCAGACCAGAGAGTGTTGAGGTTAAGCCGTTGCTCTTCAAGGGCGCCGCTGCGGTAGATATTGTAAACAGGGACGTCGGTGCGAATATCGACATCCGTCCCAAGCTCCGGCAGATACGGACTTTTCGCATCGGTCACGCCGACGAGAGGGCAGGGCTTGGGGTTTCTCTGACAAAAGCGGAAAAAATCCAGTGCGTACTCAGAAGGAACAATCGCAATATTGCCCTGCAGATGGCCCAGACCAAGGCCTGCTGTCTGACCGCAATATTCCTGCCGACGGATGCTAGCGCGCACGTCCGCCGGTGTGAGAGTTTTGAGCTGATTGAAGGCGTTCAGATCAGATTTCTCTGCCTTTTCCACTAAATTTCCCATCCCGTTTTCCCCAGCCCCGATGCGCAAGGTCTTATTGTTTGTGTGGGAAAGTGCCGGCACGGGCGCCAAA
>NVRR01000240.1 GCA_002732675.1 Sneathiella sp.
CAAGCTGGCCATTGAGATTTGCGAAGCTTTTGCCAAGGCTGGCTATCCGCTGGATGTGGAAGCGCTGCTGATCATCGAGACCCGAATCAATCCGGCCATTGCGGCGCATGGCGGCTATATTTCCCTGATCGATATTCAGGACGAGACTGCCTATGTTGAAATGGCGGGAGGCTGCCAAGGCTGCGGCATGGCCGATGCCACCTTGAAGCAGGGCGTGGAAGTGGAAATTAAAAGTGCGGTGCCGTCAATTGAACGGGTGCTGGATGTCACCGATCATGCAGGCGGAACCAATCCTTATTATGTCGGCTACTGATCGATTTTGTCGATCGCCTTTATGACAAAGCCATTTGCGGCCTTGTATTTCTGACGCATTTTACTCCAGGCAGCGTCAAGGCTGGGCGCCGTGACCTCAATATAGTGAGTGTCTGCCCAGTCGTCCGACAAGTCCTTATGATGCTCTCCTTGCTGCACAGCGGCAAGGACGGTCTCATTAAATATGGCGGCTTCAAATTTTAATGTCATGGTCGTTTCAACGTCATTATTAGGTTGCGTGAGAGTGTTTCACAATTCCTTTAACAGATCGTTATGAGGCTGTCCTGATGGTGGCCTTGTTTAATACCGGAAAATTCATGGAATTGGCAATAAAGCAGATTTTATGGGCGTCGTGATGGAGTTCGGCAGCTTTTTCAGGATCGCTTTCCGCCGTGATCGTGACAACGGGCTTGAGAATAACTTCCGTAAAACAGAGCGCGCCATCCTTCATTTCCATTTTGCCCCAGGCGTCGTCGTGATACCCGGTAACATGAACCCCTTTTCGGGCGCAAACGGCCAAATAGCTGAGCAGGTGACAGGCGGACAGCGATGCCACCAGCATGTCTTCAGGATTATAGCGATCGCCGGACCCCAGAAAAGCCGGATCAGCGGAGCCCGGAATAACCGGGTGCCCGTCTATTGATATTTCATAATCACGGGCATAGGTCTTGTAGTTCGAGGTTGGTCCGCTGACCGCGCCCGTCCAGTCAATATGGGCAACAAATTCGTGTAAATGGGTCATAATTCCTCCAGCTAACAAGCTTTCACAATATCGGGAGCCATTTGATATGGCTTTGCTCGAAAGTATTTTTTCTTTATGTATTTGAGAAATAATAGTTTCACCAGGCGCGGCCAAGTTCAAGGAAATATTGAAAGTCTGACATGTTTGATGCTGCGCTTCGGCATATTATCGATCCGCCCCTTAACTTTCTGGGCACCAAGGTCGCGTCATTAGGCGTCTCCGCCAACATGGTCACTGTGGTCGGATTCGCCATCGGGATCGCTGCCGTACCGTTGATTGCCAGCGAATATTATTGGGCCGCCCTGGTTTTAATCCTCGGTAATCGCCTGTTTGACGGATTGGACGGCGCGGTTGCCCGCCACTCGCTGCTCACGGACTTTGGCGGTTATCTGGATATTGTCTGTGATTTTATTTTCTATTCTGCGATCGTCTTTGCTTTTGCTCTGGCGCGACCTGAAAATACGCTGGCGGCGGCCTTTCTTATTCTGAGTTTTATGGGGACGGTGTCGACCTTTCTCACCTATGCGATCATGGCGGAGAAGCACAAGATATCGACAGATATCCGCGGCAGGAAATCCCTCTACTATCTTGGCGGCCTGACGGAGGGGGCGGAGACGATTGTCGCCATGTGTTTGATGTGCCTGTTGCCGGGCTCGTTCGTTGTCATCGCCGTTATCTTCGCCGCCATGTGTTGGGTGACAACGGTCACCCGTATATACGCTGCCTGGCTTTCTTTTCGGAACTTGCCCTAGGACCCTAGGAGGCTTTGGCGTTTTTGGTCCAGCTGGTGAGATCTTGTAAGAGCGTCTTCCGGGCTTCATCCTTAAGCTCGGCGATCCAGGCAAAAAAGCCAGCTTTTAATTCCTTGGCAGTGAGGCTTTCGTCATAGGCATTGAAGAGCATTTCTTTATATTCTTCAATCGTCTCACATTCGAACTCATTGTCCTTGGGGTCAAAGGCACTGATCTTTGCTTGTGCATCTGGCGTCAACAGGGCGGCCAGCAGGGGTATTTCCTCTTCAAGATCGTAGCCGCCCCAACCGAGCCACCAGGCATCACTCTCATCCTCCCCGAGAAACCAGGCATACAAGACTTCTGCTTCAATATCGCGGGCACAATGTTTTGCCGCCAGTTCGAGATTTTTAGCACTGCCCGTTTCGCGCAGAAGAATACGGCCGACCTTGAAGTAGCCGATTTCATCCCGATTCCAGGCGGAGAAAAATTTTTCGAAGTCCTTTTGGTGCGTCACACTCAATTTCCTTTGCGGGTCAGGTTACCGGATTAAGTTTCATCCGGATTGGGGCGGAGTTTGTCGATAGCGCGGCGATCTGCCTTTGTCGGGCGACCGGAGCCGGGCTCTCGTAGCGGGACCCCCGCCATTGATGTCTTGTCTATCTTCTTTGGCTCTAGCGGTGTCAAATCTTCATATAGTAGCCTTGCTTCTGTGGCAGGTCCGCGCCGCACTCCGATGTCGATAATTCGGACGACACGGATATCCTTTTCTTGCGGAAAGGTCAGAATATCCTCTGCCTTGACGAGGGTACTGGTTTTACCTGCGATAACACTGTTTACGCGGACTTTACGGGACTGAATCTGTTTGGCGGCAATGCTGCGGCTTTTAAAAAACCGGGCAAACCACAGCCATTTGTCCACGCGGACAGTCGCAGAGGATACCTGTCCTTCACCTCCCATAAACTACTTTTTACCCAGGGTCTTCAAGATAGCGAAGGGAGAATCCGGATCTGCTTCCTTTACCCTTGGTGCCGGTTTTCGATAGGGTGGCTTGCTCTGGCTTTTTCCCCTGCTCTCTGCCTTTGGCGCCGCTTTGTTATCAGGGCGGCGGGGCCGTGGTGCGGGTTTTTCTTTGCGTTTGCGCTTGTGAAACGGAATGCGCTGATAGGTGAGGTCTTCTCCGTCAAGCTTCGCCCCATATCCAAGTTTTTCAAGGATGAGCGTGAACTGTTCCCGGGTTGTCCCGACCAGAGACAGCATTTCATGGGTGGGTTTGAACGGAAGGTTCCTCGGTCCGTCTTTCTTCGCCGTGGATTTGATCGCTTCTTTCGCGTGTGGTTCCGCCGATGTTTTTACGTCTGACGCGGTCTCTTCGCTCGGCTTCGTTTGTTCTATTGCCTCCGGTGTCTCGGGCGATTCTTTCTTTGGCTCGGTCTCGGGGGCACTGGTTTCAGCAACATTGGCCTCAACAATCTCCTGCTCTTCTACGGGCGTTTCATTCTTCGGCTCGGTCTCGGGAGCACTGGTTTCAGCAACGCTGGCCTCAACAATCGCTTGCTCTTCTACGGGAGCTTCTTCTGCCGGCTTTTCATTTAACGCAGAAGAAGCCACAGCCTCCGGCGTTTCAGCGGCATCAGGCGACGATTCCGTGGGTGTGGCTGCCGTGATTTTCTCCGTCGGTTTTGGCTTCTCTGCGGTTTCCAAAAGTCCGCGAGACGCGCGCCGTAACAGCCCGGCGAGGCGGTCGAGCATATCGATACGTACCGCCAGTTTGTCATAAACCGCATAACCTGCTGTCAGGTAATAGGTCCAGGGCAGGTTCCCCTCAACCTCGAAAGAGACACGCCCGGCGGGCGGCGGCGCGGGGATGGTCTGTCGCTCCTCAAAAATCGCCCAGAGCAAGCAACGAAGTACTGTCGGGTCGGGTTTTAGCAAGATCGGCATAAACACATGCTCGTACCCTACCCGTAATCCGCTAAATTTCAGGCGCCCGAAGTCTTTCTTATCGAGATTGCGGATTTGCTCGCCAAGCTTATAGCGGGGCAGGGCGCCCATATTTTCGCTGACCTGAAAGGCAATGCCGCGCGCCGCGCCGACCAGGGGCAATTCCGTCAGCATGGTCAGGGGCTTAAGCCGTGTCTCGATTTGCGCGGTCACCCAATCGTTAAGGCGTTTCACCACAGCATCATGGGCGGGACCGTTTAGCTGTTCACTTGCCAGCAAGACAAGCCGTGGTTTTAAGGGCGCGTCGCCTTTCGCAAGATGGGCGACGGCGACCTCCCGCCACAATATCTGACCGTTCCCGTCAAGCGAAAACGCATCGTCAGTTGCGGCCGCAAGGGATTGCGCGCGCGTTGTAATTTCCGCAGCAATAGCCTTGTTCCCGACATTGCGAAGGGTCCGCGCTTCTGTGCTATTGACCGTCGTGTCAGCTATAAATCTGAGACCCGTCAAACTACCGATGAAATGTCCCTCCACATGGACATCTCCGGTTTCATTAATCGATGCTTCCAATTGACCGCTGTCTTTCATTTTGCGCATCAGCATGGCCGTGCGCTTGTCTACAAATCTTTGCGTCAGCCGCTCATGCAGGGCGTCTGACAATTTATCTTCTATGCTACGGGCTGTATCCTGCCAATATTTATAATCATCGACCCAGTCCGAAACATGGGAAATATACGTCCAAGTGCGCGTATGGGCAATGCGTGTTGCAAGAGTATCAATATCTCCATCGGTTTTCTTCAGACTATTCAAATGCCCGGCAATCCAGTCATTGGGCAATTTTCCGCCCGGCCCCTGCAAATGCATAAAGATTTCTTTCAGAAGCCGAACATGAACATCATGCATGGTCTGCCGAAAATCAGGAACCTGACATACTTGCCATAACTGACGTACTTTATCGCTCCTTTGTGAGTAAAAACGTACGTCCTCATCCATAGAGAGGGTTTTAAGGGCGCTGTGGTCATCCGTATCGCGCGGCGACAGCATGCCGCCTATCGAGGGACTTTTCTCCAATGCCCGCAGCAGATCACGGATGGTTGTGAAATTAAGATCCTGATTGCGCCATCTTATATTCCGTACCGTCTCGAACTCATGGTTTTCGATTTTTTCGACCAACTGGTCTTCCAGCGGTTCGACATTGGCGGTGGTGCCGAAGCTGCCGTCGTTCATATGCCGAACACATGTGGCGACCTATATTGATTATCTATCTTCAATCGTCGGGTTTGAACGTTTTCGCGCAGGGCAATTTGGCATTCGTC
>NVRR01000241.1 GCA_002732675.1 Sneathiella sp.
CGTCGAAATTACCAAATTCAGTCGGGCCTGTATCCGGTGAATATTGCAACACACGGGTGCCGCTAGAGATATACAAGATACCGTCCGGGCCGATGGCCACGTCATCGGGTTTACTGACGGCATCTTCACCGAGGATGATTTCACAGCTGTCCAAACCGTTATTCGGTCTAAGCGGACCATCCATTGATGGGATGGCATGTGTCTCCCGGTCGGGAGAGACAATGTCCCGGATCATCTCCATCCATCGCCCTGCCATTATTTTGGCCCCCAGTAGCTCTCGGGGCCCGTCCAATTGGGATCCGCGTCCGGAAGGTCTATAACCCCAATCCGGTTATTCACCAGACCGCCCAGATAGAGTTTGCCGCGATGTTCACGCATGGACGTAATGGCGGGATGGCTCTCCCCTCCCTTATCCCAATAGCTTTCAAGCACTTCACCATCGCCAGAAAATTTGAGGACGCAGCCATTATTGATGTTCGAATAAATCCACTCATCTGGCGGCACTCGCTTGACCATACGGGTTCGAAATCCTGGCTTCTTCATGGCCAGATCGAAGGCCGGCGTCCGCATACCTGTCAGGGCGAGCCAGTAATTGCCGTCTGACGCCCGATTGATATTGTCAGGATTACCGGGCAGTTTATCAATAACAACTTCCAGTTTCCCCTTATTCGGTCCTGCGATCCAGTATTGCATGACATTACAGGCCCAGGTCTGGGCGAAAAACAGCGACTGACCGTCATGGGCAATACAGACCCCATTGGGGAACACCAGGTCGCGCAAGATCGTTCGGGTTTGGTTTTTCGCTGGATCGTAGCAAACAAGGCGCCCATTGCCGCGGCCTTCCAGACCGTCCATGGCCCAGCTGTGCATCTCGTAGCGGATCGTCGCTTCACTGAAATAGATCTTGCCGTCCGGCGCGATATCCAGATCATCCGCGAGACGAAGCCGACTATCATCGTTGATCTTCCAGGGTGTCCGGTTGGTCTCTTCCGTGACTTTATAGATTTCTCCGTCGGGGCGAACGCCGTAAACTCCCATACCACCGATACAGATAATCAGGTTATCCTCGGCATCGAAAGCCATTCCCAAGGGGCGCCCTCCGATCCGGGCGAAAATTTCCTGATGCTCATGATTGTCGCCCGTAAAGCGGACAATCCATCCCTCGCGCGTACCAGCATATAGTCTGTTCTGCCGATCCAGAATGACATCTTCCGGTCCGTCAATGGTGCCCAGACCAATTGCCCGTGCGTTATTCAACCTACTATTTTGCTCAAAAACAGTGCCGGAATTGACCCGTGCTTCTGGTCTCTCTCCGATATCGAGGAAAGCGGGCACAACATAAATTTTGGAGATGGCTTTGCTCTTGTTTTTGAGCCATTTCACGTCAATGCCCACAGCAATCAGCATAATCAAGCCTTGCATGGCAAGGGTTGGGCCCCCGGTAACACCCAAGCGAACAAGTCCATTAATCAACACAAGGATTGTCGTCGCGCCGATCAAGGCCCGGCCAACGGACCCTTTACCGCCCGCCAGACTGACGCCGCCAAGCACGGCTGCGGTCAAGGCCATGACCTCCAGTCCATCACCGGTGTTGGAGGAGGAACTGTTCAGGCGGGTCGCATAAACCAGACCCGCTGTCGCGCTTAAAACGCCTGATAAAACATAGGTACAAAAAATCGTAAAATCGATGCGGATACCAGCGTGCCGCGCCGCTTTGCGGTTGGATCCGATCGCCGCCACATGCCATCCCGGCCGTGACCGGCTGAGCAGAATATGAGCGATAATCGCCACAACGATCAGGATAATAATATTTGCCGGGATACCGAACAGCGTGCCATCGCCAATGAAATCCCAGGCGGCGCTTTCCTGATACCCCGTCGCCATTTCCACAGCGTAAATAGGCGTGGTCAAATCAAAGAGGGCGCGGAAAAGCAATAAGGTGACAAGGGTTGTGAGAAACGCCCCCAGTTTCAGATAACCGATCAAGACGCCATTGATCGCACCCATCAGGGCACCCGCTATCAGGACCAGCGGAATAACCCCCCAAACCGGGATCTCGAAGACATTAAACAACACCAGCGCAACAAAATCACCCAACGCAAACATGGCGCCGACACTCAAGTCAATTCCGCCGACCATCAACACCAACGTCATCGCCAGGACGACAAAGCCGAACTCAGCGAACTGACTAAATGTGCTTGAAAGGTTTGAGAAGGAAAGATAGCCCGGAATGGCAATCGCACAGAAAGTAATCACCGCCATCATCATGAGGAAAGGAATGAGGGATTCCATCCACCGCTTGGCAAGTAACTCGGCTACCGCCCGCTGAAACGACCATTTATACCGGACTTTTTGGATAGATTCGGCGATAGATGTCATGGGGGGAGCTTTCTTAACTGTCTGAAATGGTCTCAGATGCGGGCGGTAAAAGACGCCACCGCCGCCCGCATTCTATATGGCGTAGTCCGCCTAGTTGACGATCAAGTCGTAGCAATCCGTCGCTTTGATAGTCTTGGCATCATGAACCATGATCGGCGAGTACAGTGCGAACGGTTTCTCACCAGGCGCAGCTCCCGTTTGGGCAATGACCTGAATGGCATTGACCACGTCACGACCTTGAAGGATTGAATCATAACTGAAATGCTTGTCCATGATCCCGCTCTCCAGTGCGTCGCATATCGGGCGCGAGTTACTGCCACTGCCATAGACGAGGACCTGATCGCTGAGACCCGCTTCTTTCACGGCTTGACCCGAACCCAACATCATGATGCCCCAGACACCGGCTGTGGCACAAAGATCAGGGTTCTGTTGTAGAACCGCCGCTGTGATGTCATGAGCCTTCGTCGCATCCCACTGGGCGGCTTGATCATTGACGATGGTAATGGCAGAATCTTCGCCCAAGGCCTTTTTAAGTCCGGCGTTAAACCAGACATTGGCCGCTGCGGTCAGCTCGCCTTGAACAATGGCGACTTTCCCGCTCTTGCCACTGCCGGTACCGCATTCCTTTACAATATCCTCACCGATTTCTTCACCGTGACTGACCCAATCCACACCAACAAAGGCGCTGGAGCGATAGTTGGAGGCCATATTAAGTTGAATGACATGGGTCCCGTTTTCCTCAGCCTTTTTCAGCAATTTTGCCAGCACCTGTACATCCGGATTCTGAACGACAAGATAATCGACATTCTCGGATATCAACGCCGAGATGGCCTGCGTCATGGCATCGACTTTCCACGCCGGATCTTTCACGACGAAAGTCATGCCCGCGGCTTCTGCCGAACTCTGGATACCGTAATGCCAATAATCGGATAACGGCAGCCCCAGGGAAATCGGCACATAAGCGACGGTTTTCCCTTCCAGTGATGTCACATAGTCACTGCGGACCATGCGTTCTGTCTTACCGCTGATTTTACCAGCGGCAAGGGCCGTTGACGCCACGGCAAGCGCGACACCTCCGATCATCAAGGTGCTGGTGAGTTTCCCTAGTTTTGTTCTAACCATTTAATGAGCCTCCCTTTAGGTGATAATTGGTCTTCTATTTGCCAATTCCGACAGCATTATCAATGCGCCGAAATCGCTAATGATCTCCCTGCTTGTCTGTTTCTTCGTCTTTTGGATGCAACCGCCGATCGACGATGATAGCTGCCAGCAGCACAATTCCCTTGGCGATATTCTGAACATCTGAATTGATATTCAGAATGGTCATGCCGTTGAGTAGAATACCGATCAGAATGGCGCCGACAACGACACTGGCAATGCCGCCGCGTCCCCCGCTCAGACTGACACCGCCCAGAACCACGACCAAAAGCACATCAAAAATAAGCGTCGAATTGACGATTTCCGTATTCATGGAGGCGACGGTCGCCGCCGTTGTTATGCCCGCGATAAAGGCGGCGGTCGCGCTGATCATATAGGTGAGAATAATCAAAGGCCGCACAGAGATTCCGATTAACCGTGCCGCCAGTAAATTATCGCCCAATCCATATATATGCCGCCCGATTGTCGTCCGGCGCAGGAACACATGAATAATGATCGCAACGCCCAGAAATATCAAAACCGGCATGGGCAGTCCGAGAAACAACCCCTGCCCAATAAACAGGAAATCAGTCGCTTCTTTCGGCGGATAGGCATGGACACCGTTTAACAGGACCCAACGGCCAAATCCGAAACAGACGAGCCCCGTCGCCAATGTCGCAAATAGCGGCGGTATTTCAACGAACGCCACAATCCAACCATTGAGGATGCCAACAGAAAGGGCAAAGCCAAGCCCCAGAAGCAGGATCAGCGGCAGACTCATATCGCTCGACATCAGGGTCAATACCCAGGCAGAAGAGATCGCCATTACGGAGACTTGCGATAAATCAAGGCCACGCCCAATCACGACAACGGCCATGCCCGTGCTTAAGATGCCAAGGACGGCAACACTTCGTAGCATGGTAATCAGATTACCGAATGAAGCAAACCCCGTCAGCGTAATCGCAAAAAACAGAAAACAGGCGATTGCCATAGCCAGGACAATAAGTTCCTGACTCGGCGTTTTATACCATCCCTTTTTTTCCTGAAAATTTGGGTTTAACGCAGGCTCATCTGAAGTGTTTGCTTGTCCCTGTTCGCTCATGTGATGCGCGTCGCTAGATAGTTCGGGCCTAGTGTCAAAGTATCTCCCCCGAGTTTTGACGTTTGTTCTTATTTTTTGTGGCTTGCCTATTACCTTAGTGCATAAATAACTCAATAAGCAAATACGTAAGTACGAAATTTCTAATACGACTATAGTGCAAAGTGAATAGCCCCCAGTTCCCTAGACACCTTGGGACTTCCAATTTTGTTGTTGCGCAAAGCTGCAGGTCTCTCCAACAACGCGCAAATCATCATGCAGCTTCGGTATCAGTAGACGCACCCGCGTATCCGCCCATGCCTGCTTTAATAGGCCGGTTAGCTCTACGAAAGTAAAACTGATGACCACGCCTCACAAGACAATCCAGTCGATATTCGCCCATATCAGGACCTTCTCTGTACCAGCTTTCTGTA
>NVRR01000242.1 GCA_002732675.1 Sneathiella sp.
GTTTCTGTATTTTTGAGCATATCTATTTCGCCCGCCCCGACAGCGTCGTTGAAAAACGATCCGTTTATGATGTGCGCAAAGATATCGGCAAGCAACTGGCCCTCGAACACCCGGTGGACGCCGATATGGTAATACCTGTCCCCGATTCCGGCACACCCGCCGCCATTGGCTACTCGGAGGAAAGCGGTATCCGCTTCGATTTAGGGATCATTCGTAATCACTACGTAGGCCGGACCTTTATTGAACCCACCGACCAAATCCGGCATTTGGGGGTCAAACTTAAACTAAATGCCAATCGCGCCCTGATAAAAGGCAAAAAGGTTATTTTGGTTGATGATTCCATCGTCCGCGGCACCACGTCGACCAAGATCGTGCAGATGGTCCGCGAAGCAGGGGCGACAGAAGTACATATGCGGATTGCCAGCCCGCCAACTGCAAATTCCTGCTTCTATGGCGTAAATACACCAAACCGCAACAAACTGCTCGCCGCGCAATATGACCTGGAAGAGATGTGCAAGTTTATCGGCGCGGACAGCCTCAGCTTTATCTCCTTAAACGGCCTGTATGTCGCGATGGGAGAGCTCGAACGAAATAACGATCAGCCACAATATTGCGACGCCTGCTTCACGGGTGATTATCCGATTGACCTTGTCGATCGGAACTCCGGCGCTGAACAGGAACTGACCCTCATGACAGAGCGTTCTTGAACAGAGCCTTCTGACCTTACTTAAATCATTACATCATCGGAATTGTCTATGTCCGCAAAATTAGAGAATAAAGTCGCGCTGATTACTGGCGCTTCTCGCGGTATTGGTGCCGCAGTCGCGAAAAAATTCGCGGCCGAAGGTGCCCACGTCATTCTGGTAGCACGCACTGTTGGCGGCCTCGAGGAAGTTGATGACGAGATCCAGTCAGCGGGCGGCAGTGCGACCCTCGTCCCTCTTGATCTTCTGGATACGCCCGCCATCGACGGGCTCGCGGCGCCCTTGCTCGAACGCTGGGGGAAGCTCGATATCCTCGTCGGCAATGCGGGCATGCTCGGCAAACTCATGCCCATACAACAATATGTCCCCGGCCTGTGGGATGACGTGTTCAAGCTCAATGTCCATGCTAACTGGCGACTGATCCGCGCCCTTGACCCCCTGCTCCGCCAGAGTGATGCCGGCCGGGCGTTGTTTGTCACGTCACATATCGCTCATGAACATAGACAGTACTGGAGCGGTTATGCGGCCAGCAAAGCAGCACTGGAATCTTTGGTAAAAACCTACGCCGCGGAAGTCAGCAAGACAAAACTCCGCGTCAACCTGATCGATCCCGGCCCAACAGCAACGAAACTGCGGCTAACGGCCTATCCCGGCGAAAATGAAGACAATTTGTCGACACCGGAAGAGCAGGCAGAGCGCTTCCTGTCCGCTGTCCTCAAAGGCCAGGACGTAAATGGCGAGACTTTTAAAAGCTAGGATTTGTCCACATAGGGGTTCTTGCCGGTTCTGGGATAGAGCCGTATTGGCACCGCGGGCATATCAAAATCTTCCCGCAGGCCATTGACCAGATACCGAATGTAGGAAACTGGCAACTCACCGCGCGCGGACATAAACAGCGAAAAGGTCGGTGGCCGAGCCTTCACTTGCGTCATGTAGCGGATTTTCAAACGGCGGCCTTTGGCCATGGGCGGCGGATGCTGCTCAAGCATAATCTCAAGCCAGCGATTGAGACGCGCAGTCGAAATCCGTTTATTCCATATCTCGTAGATCTCAAGCACCTTGGGCATCAGGTTTTCAACGCCGCGTCCCGATAAAGCGGAGATCGTCACCACGGGGATACCCCGCACCTGAGGCAGAGATATCGACAGTCTGTCCCGGATCTGTTTCAAGGCCGCTTGTCTGTCCTTGACCGTATCCCACTTATTAACCGCGAGAACGAGGGCACGTCCCTCCTCGATCACATGCGCCGCAATGGTCAGATCCTGCTTCTCAAAGGTTTCCTCGGCATCGATCAGCAGGACAACCACCTCGGCCATCTTGATGACCCGCAGGCTATCGGCCACAGAAAGTTTTTCGAGCTTCTTCTGCACCCTTGCTTTGCGCCGGAGGCCCGCCGTATCGACAAGTTTGATGGGACGTCCGCCGAATTCCCACTCAACGGCGATCGCGTCCCGGGTGACACCGGCGTCGGGGCCCGTGAGAAGCCGATCCTCGCCGATCAGGAAATTGACCAACGTCGATTTTCCCGCGTTAGGCCGACCGACAATCGCCAGCTGCAGAGGCTTGTCCCCCTCATTTTCTACGTCGGGTATATCGGTTTTCTCAAACGGCAGCAGGGCATCAAACAGCTCGCCCATGCCCTCCCCATGTTCCGCCGAGAGTGCAATGGGGTCGCCAAGGCCAAGGCCGTAGCCTTCTATCCGTCCATACTCACCACTTCTGCCCTCGGATTTATTAGCCGCGAGGATCACGGGAATATCTTCCTTGCGAAGCCAGTTGGCGAAATGCTTGTCGAGCGGTGTAACACCGATTCGAGCGTCAATCAGCATCAGAGCGACATCTGCTTCGTGCAGCGCGATTTCCGTCTGTCGCCGCATCCGCCCCTCAAGGCTGTCGTCAAAGCTTTCTTCAAGGCCGGCGGTATCGATAATTTTAAATTTGAGGGAGCCAATGCTCGCGGCGCCTTCACGGCGGTCGCGGGTCACCCCAGGCGTGTCATCGACAAGCGCCAGCTTCTTGCCAACCAGACGGTTGAACAAGGTCGATTTGCCGACATTCGGACGGCCAATGATTGCAACAGTAAATGACATTTATTTTAGCGCAACGCCACCAGCTCGGCATCGTCCGTAAGTACATAAAGGGTGCCATCCGCCACAACCGGGGGAATGGAGGCATTGTCAGAAAGTTCAATCTCACCCAGAATGGAGCCGTCATACGGGGAAACCGCCACTGCCTTACCGTAATTGGAAACTAAAATCAAACGATCACTGGCAAGAATCGGGCCCGACCAGATAATCAGGCCCTTTTTATCCTCTGGATCGTCATATTTTCCGAGAGGACTGACCCAGCGGATCAATCCGTTTTGGCGGGCGAGGCAAACCAGCTCGCCATCTGTCGATACCACAAACAGGAAATCTCCGGCAATCCACGGCGTTTGCAAGGTCGAAATCTCTTGATCCCAAAGCCGGTTTCCCGACCGCATATCCACGGCAATCATGCGCCCCGAATAGCTCGCCGCATAAACGACACCGCGATCAATCACCGGAAAGGCATTGATATCGGTCAGGGATGTAAGCGAACTATAGGCGCGGCGGCGGACAAGCTGCTCACTCCACGACTCCTGGCCATTAAGGGCGCGGAGTGTAAAGACTTCTCCGCTGGCGAAAGGTACGACGATCGATCCATTGGCATACGCCGGGCTGGCCGCACCGAGCAACCCGGTCGTCTCGACGCCGCCTTCAAAATCCCACTCTATTTCACCGGTTTCTACGTTGAGGGCAAACACGCGGCTATCAAAGGTAATGGCGAAAACATGATCTTCCGCGATTGTCGGCGCCGCCCGGAGCGGCACACCAAGGTTCGTCTTCCAGATCACCTCGCCATTTTCACCATTCAGGGCGACGACATCGCCATAAGACGTGGTTGCAAACACCCGACCATATTCAAAAGAAACACCGCCGCCGATATTGCCCTCGTCCTCATCTTCAGGAGTCAGATTGGCTTCCCAAAGCTGAGTGCCGTCTTCTGCCAGAAACGCCCGGACCCGGGCACTGGCGTCCATGGTATATACTTGGCCATTGGCAATGATCGGGGAGGAGAACATCCGGTTTTCATCATCCGATCCATCCCCGATGGAGACCCGCCAGACTTCTTTCAGATCGTCGCCGAGGGAGAGATGATACATGGCATGAGAGGGAACCCCGCCTGCTTGCGGCCAGTTTGCGTTTTTATAAGGTGGGGGCAGCCGAACGTCCAGATCCGCAAGACCGGCGTCAGCCTCCAACGTCTGCTCAAGGGCGAGAATGGAAATACGTTCGCCCGGCAAGGGCGGCTTCCCCGAATCCGCAAACCAGTCACATCCCGATAGCGTGAGAGCGGCAACAATGAGGCCCGCACATTTCACTTTATAGCCCATGTAATTCCTCAACCCGCGCCTCGCTCTTTACTGAAACCCTGCTTTTGACCTCGTCAGGAATCGCCAATGGCCGCCAGCAACTGCGTGACACGTTCTTTGACGTCCGCAGGCGTGCTGGCATCCTCCTGCAGGGCCAGCAGAACTTCCCTGGCCTTTGCTCCGTTCCCGTCTTTCAGATAAGAAAGCGCGACCAATTCATTGGCAGAAGCGTTCCAGATAGAGCCAGCCTGCATAATCGGCTCAACACGGCTCCGCACGTCATCCGTTGATCCATTATCCAGAAGATAATAGCCTGCAAGCAAATGAGCCAGAGACGAGAACTCGGGATCGACGGAGCCATCGCTGCCAAGGGCACTATATACTTCGAGCGCCTCCGCGCCATTGCCCGCATCAAGGAGTGCCGCCGCCTCGCGCAGCAATGACAACGGCCGATACCCGGCATTTCCATCTGTCGCGAGGGCTGAAAACTCCGTTGCTGCCCCTGCCAGTTTTTTGTCTGTCACCATGGCCGCCGCCGCCTCAAACCGGGTGCTTTGCGCCGCAGACTGGCTTTTCGTGTAATTCTGCCAGCCGACATAGGACGCCGTTCCCGCAACAATCAGGACGGCGCCAGCAATCACATATTTGCCATATGACTTCCAAAGGGCGAGGGATTTTGCCTTGCGGACATCCTCGTCTACTTCATTAAAAATATCGGCCACGAAAAACTCCAGTAACTCTCAGATTTGGCGGCTAAATTAACGCTCCGCACGGCAGATAGCAAACGATGTCTTCCTCTGGCGTCAAAAATCGACGCCCCGCGCCGCTATTTTCGCTTGAAATTCGCGCACCACACCACTTCGAATTTCAAGAGCTCGTAGGGACTGTCTTCCATCTTGCAGGGGATTTGCGGGATCTAG
>NVRR01000243.1 GCA_002732675.1 Sneathiella sp.
AGGGCATCGGCTATGCGTATGAGGCCATCAAGTTCGGCCAGCAGGATCTGATGGTCGCCGGCGGGGCGGAGGAACTTTGTCCGACCATGGCCGCGGTTTTTGACACCCTCTATGCCACCAGCATTAAAAACGACACGCCAGAGCTTACGCCGCGTCCCTTCGATAAGGATCGCGATGGTCTGGTCATTGGCGAGGGTGCGGGCACGCTCATTTTGGAAGAATATGAGCATGCAAAGGCGCGCGGTGCTGAAATCTTTGCTGAAATTGTTGGCTTTGCCACCAATTCCGATGGCCGACATATTACCAATCCGACGCAGGCGACCATGGAAGTCGCCATTCAGAGCGCGCTTGAGGATGCCGGGCTTGCCGCCGCCGATATTGATTTTGTCAGTGGTCATGGGACGGCGACGGAGCAGGGGGATGTGGCGGAAAGCCAGGCAACCAAAGCCATTATCGGCAATCAGACGCCGTTTCATTCATTGAAAAGCTATTTCGGTCATAGCCTGGGGGCTTGCGGCGGGCTGGAAGCCTGGCTCGGCATCGAGATGATGCGCGATCAATGGTTTGCGCCGACGGCCAATCTTGAAAATGTCGACCCGGCTTGCGGCGACCTTGACTATGTGATGGGCGCTGGGCGCAATCTAGCCGTCACTCATTTCATGTCCAATAACTTCGCCTTTGGCGGTATCAATACATCGCTGATCTTTAAAAACGCCGAGGCGCTCTCGTGACATCTAGTCAATAGGCCTCGGGTCGATGGTGATACTGGGGAGGGCGTCACTGACTATCTTGAAGATTTCATCCGGACCATCATCGAAGCTGAGGCCGACGATAAGACCGCTTTGCCATATCAGCTGGCAGGGGAAGCTACCAAAGCGCGGCACTTCGAGAATAACGCCCTTTGTTGTCTCGAATATGTCCTTGGTCTGAAACCGGGCACCGGTCACCGACAAATCCCGTACGACACCGGAAACCGTGTGGTCTTCATTGGACAGCCGCGCGCCCCAAAGCAGGGACAGCTTGCCATTCCACATAACCGTCTTGCGCCGATATCGACGCTTTTCGGCCCCAGGTTCATTATCAATCTGACTAGTAATCGGCTCGCCCAACTTTATTTGTTACAACTAAGGTTTTACCTGCATACACTGTTTTCCGTCTTCATGCCATCACATGCTAGACAGAATATGCGGAGTATAACGAGGCCTTACTTAATCGGAAAGAGTTTAATAATCCCCAAAGTTTTCGGTACAATTTGGGGAAAATAGCGCTAATACGATTATTCCCGTCCATTGTAGCGGACGGGTGATAAAGGCTCTAAAGCTGTAGTTCCTTGATTATATCGTTTGATAATGTCGAAAGAACGTCCTTCTAGGATGGTCGCACAGTATGCATCAGGGTAAAGTAAAGAACCAGACTCGAAGTTGATGACGGCAACTGTTTTAACAGCTTCTACGTCAGCGGTAATATTTGGGTATTGCGAGACAAGTGTGTTGAGTTTTTTAAGGGACGCTATTTGTTCAGATTCTGATGCGCCAAACGCGACCATGTTAATACGACCGGAAACGACTTCGAATACAGATACGGCGCGATTATAGCATATATAATTAGCAACTACCTGAGTGCTATTAAATTCACGTACAAGCTTGGATACTAGGACGTAGGTACCTTCAGGAACTGTGTTAAGGAAAAACTCTGGTGTATCGCTATTCTCCAGCTTCTTAGATTTAAAAACTGGCGTACAACTATTGCATGCTGCATAAATGATGGTGTCGCCAATAAATTTACTCCGTTTGAGGTCAACAGGTTGAAAGTAAACAACTCCTTTCCCATATCCGCTGAAATCTGTAACAGCAAGTAGCGCCAATTTTGCCTCGTTTCCATACGAAAAATCATTCTCCAGTTTCGATGTATCGGCACAGCCAATAAGTAAGCTTAGTAGAAGCAAAGAGCCTAAAATTTTTATCATATGAGTATCCAACCTAAGCATGAACAAAACCATGAAACGTTGTTATAATGCGGGAGATTGCTCGGCAAACATAAGTATCAGAAGGGCGGGTGGTGGCGCTTCACGGATGTGATTTAAATGTTTCAATATCCCCGTTGGGATCGTGGATAAAGGCGGCATTCGTTCCTGGTCAGTCCAGAATAACCGTTACCTGCCGGCCGGAGATGTCATATTCGCCTTTGACAAACATTTTGTCTTTATCAAACCAGAGAACGGCGGCCCAGTCTCCGGTGAAAACGAATTTCGTCGTTTCAATTTTTTTACCTCCAATTTCAACGGTATCAGGGCTTTCCTTAATCTCGACTTTGAGTAATTCAAAATCAACGATGTTGAAGAGGAGCTTGCTTTTCGTGATGTCATAATGCCAGGGCGAGGTGGGAAAGGCATCCAGCGGCAGGGTCAGGGCCTTTTTATTGTAGTTTGCGTCATAATTCTCAGCGCCGCGTTTCAGGGTGATTTCATGCGCCGTACCATTGTCGTCGGTCTTACCGTCCATGGATTGCAAATCGCCTTTTTCCCATCTTTCTTGCAGGTTCTGGGTAAAGCCGTAGACCTCGAGGCCGAGGAAGGAAACCGACGCATTGGCATTCAGCTCTTCCAACTCGTCATTTTCATTGCGCACGGTCGTCAGATGAACGGTGCCGACTTTATCGCCCTTTAAATAGACGGTGGCGAATAGATTTTCCTGGGCCTTGTCGGCGAAGGCATTTGGCACCAGCAGAAAGGTGACGATTATTAAGCTATATAGACTTCTCATGGTCTCTCCTCAGCGACGCGCTGTTTTTCCTGACTGGAAGGCAGCGGATTTTGAGTTTATGTGAATTCACGAAGAAGTGCCAATGACAAATTATCGGCCCGTCGGCTTTTATGCTATGCTCAAGCATGAACCACTTCCTTCGCCGCAGTCTGGTTTGCCTGGGTATTTTCCTCCTGTCTCTGATCCTAAACAGCCGTGTTCAGGCCGATACTCTGGTGGATCTGGAGCTGATCCTTGCCGTCGATGTTTCGGGTAGCGTCGATAAGAAGGAATATGCCCTGCAAATGGGTGGCTTTGCGGCCGCGTTTCGGGACCCGGATATATATGATGCTATTGAGCGAGGCGGTCCGAACGGCATCGCTGTGACTGTTGTGCAATGGGCCGGGCGGGGCGAGCAGGCGGCGGCGATGAACTGGTTCCACCTTCATGATCGGGCCAGCGTTGAAAAATTTGCGGCTCAGCTGCAAAGGCTTCGGCGACATTACTGGGGCGGAGATACCCTGATTAGTCAGGCGCTGAAATTCTCCGCACGAGAATTTACCGGCAATGGATTCACGGCCAGCCGCCTGGTGATAGATGTCTCGGGCGATGGCGGCGTCGAGGGTTTGGGCCTGACCCTCAAAGCCCGCAACGTTGTGGTCAAGTCCGGGATCGTCGTTAATGGCCTTGCCATTGAAACGGATGTGATGGATTTACGGGAATTCTTTCGGGATAATGTCATCGGCGGATTAGGCTCCTTCGTGATGACGGCGGCGGACTATGGCGATTTTCACACGGCCATACGTCGCAAATTGATCGAGGAGATCGCCCCGATGCGGGTTTCCGGCGTTACGCCGTCTTGAAAACCAGACGGTTTCCAGCGATGCCGTGCCTGGTCAGCAACCAAAGACGATCGCGCAGAATGGAGCAAATTAATGGCTCCTGACCCTAGACACGTAGTCTGCGAGACACTAGGTATAGAACATTATAACGGGCGCTGGAAATCAGCGCTTTGATCCCGCCTGACAGAGATTACGGGCATTCTTTTTGAGAACATGACATTGCCAATTCTGCGCCTTCATTCATTGCCGTTTTTATGTGCGCTGGTCCTCTGCCTGCCGCTGTTTGCGAGCCCTGCCTTTGCCGAGGATGCGGCGCCCGTGGCTACGCCCGAGGCAACATTTGAATATAAGCTGACAATCACCGGCGCACCGGATGATGACATCAAGGAGCTGCTGGAAAGCTCATCGCGTCTTGAACAGTTAATCGACACCCCGCCGACCAGTATGGCGGCGCTGCAGCGCCGGGCGGACGAGGATGTGGAGGGGTTTAACAAGGTCCTTCGGGCGGAGGGATATTACGGCAACAAAATTACCGTCGACGTCGATAACAGCCAGAAACCGATCGCGGTTGTTTATACGATTGTGCCGGGCGCCTTGTTCCGTATTACCCGTTTTGATGTCAAATATGATGGCATCGGCAAGCTGCCGACGCCGCCGAAACCTTCGGAAATTGGCATAAAAATTGGCGAACCGGCGCGCTCCCAGCTGATCCTGAACGCTCGCCGTCAAATCCTTGCCGATCTTGCCAATACGGGGTTTCCCGATGCCAAGGTGGCGGATCAGGATATTGTCGTCGATTTCGCCACCACGGGTATGGAGGCGGTACTGACAATTGATATGGGTCCGCGTTTGATGATGGGGCAGCTCAGCTTCGAAGGTCTGGAGACTGTCGAGGAAAACTATTTGCGGCGGCTGGCGGAATGGGATCCGGGCGTTCTTTATGACAGTGCGAAGATTGATACCATACGCCGCCGGTATATGCGCACCGGGCTGTTTACGTCTGTCCGTCTGAAGCCGCGAAAAACCGCGACCAATGGGGAGGTGGTTCCGGTCACCCTGATTTTTGTTGAGCGGGCGAGCCGGTCGGTTGGTGTTGGGGCGAGCGTGTCGACCAGCGACGGCTTCGGCACTCAGTCATATTGGGAACACCGGAATTTCTTTGGTGAGGGCGAGAAAGTACGGGTGGATTTAGTCGTCGCGGAAATTCGCCGCGGGTTACGTCTGGCCTATACCAAGCCGAACTATCGAAAAATTGATCAGAATTTCAATGCCAATATCGACCTCAGCCATGAAAATACCGACGCCTATAACGAAGATTCTATCAGTACCTTCGTTGGCCTTGATCGCCGCTGGCGGAAGCGCTGGGTGCTCGGCATCGGGGCGTCGCTGGAATATGCGACGATTGAAGATGACGGCGACACC